>NZ_CAXQGS010000031.1:0-44500 GCF_964223445.1 Cytobacillus sp. | reverse complement strand
GAAAATGCCAAAAATTGTTCCAAATGCCAAAACTCCCTCTCCTGCCGGCTGAAAAGCCAGGCTTTATTTATACATACTTTTAGGTAAATAGCATCGGCTTTTCCTACATAGTATGTATAAATAAAGCCTGGCTTTTCAGCCGGCAGGAGAGGGAGTTTTGGCATTTGGAACAATTTTTGGCATTTTCTCTCAGGGAGATTCCCTATGTCGCGGTAACGTTGATGATCGCCTTTACGGTCCATGAATTTGCCCATGCTTATGTGGCTTATAAGTTTGGAGATCCCACAGCAAAAAATCAGGGCAGATTAACTCTAAATCCCATGCAGCATCTGGATCCGATTGGAACAATCCTGATTTTTATTGCCGGTTTTGGATGGGCCAGGCCAGTACCGGTCAACCGTTTCTTTTTCAAAAATCCGAAGCTTGCCGGGATATCTGTCTCAATTGCGGGACCGATATCCAATCTGGTGATGGCTGTCCTGGGCTTTTTTATCTGGTATGCCCTAGCCGGTACAGGACTCGCTGCTTCGTTTCCAGCGTTTGTGGCAGATTTCCTTAATATCTTTATTCAGCTGAATTTAGTGCTGTTTGTATTCAACCTGCTGCCGTTTCCGCCGCTTGATGGCTACAGAATTATTGAGGATCTGGCACCAGCCCATATTCGCCCGAAAATGACTCAGTTTGAGGCGTATGGGTCCGTTATTTTCCTTATCCTTGTCATTACACCGCTGGATCAATACACCATCCAGCCAATTTTTAACACCGTTTTGCCAGTGCTGGCGAGCGGCCTAAATGATTTTTTCTATGAAATATTTATGACATAATAATAAGAGCCTAATATTTGCTTAGGAGGACTTGAAATGGAAGAAAAAAAGAAAAAGAAGGTTGATTTTAATATAATCAAGAGCGACCCGACTGAAGGACATGGCGGATTTGGGGTCGGGACTCTGAGCCTTGATAATGTAACACCGGTTATTATTGATGTGGATGCCGGGGAGGCGTCAATTGAAGTGGGCGCCATGCATGCTCGCAGTCCTGTTGAAAAAGGCATCAAGTTTTTGAAAAGCAAAGAGGAAGTGCCAAATGGGAAGCCGTACTGGCTAATTTGGGTCACCATAGACCGCAAAGAGGGCGGCGCTTATTATGCAGGTGTTACAGCATGTGAGATGACAGTCGACAGAAAAATCCGCCGGGGCTACAAATCGCTGCCAGAGCATGTGAACCGCATGGATAAATCGATTAAAAGACACATCATTGTAGATCATATGGATGAGAAATCCAAAAAAGTGCTGGCAGATTTCCTGAAAAATCATGACGCAGGCATGTGGGAAAGATCGGCGGAACGGCTAAAAACAGATTTACAAGCCATTTAGAAAAAAAGTCTAATTTTGTGACGAAATTGTGACATTTTTTTGACGTGATTTTCTAACTACTTGTACAATTCCAATAAAAAAAGTAAACTATTTAACAGTGTGAAGGCACAATATAGCACTAGGACACGAAAAACCCCGGGATTCGGACCCCGGGGTTTTTCAATGTAAAAAGACAGGCACCTATACCATTTTTATTAGTGGTATAGGTGCCTGTCACCATTACGAAGCCCACCGAAACAGTTTCTTATACCAAGGTGTCTCGGGCTTCTTTTCAGGCTCCTCGATTTTCTTCTCATCTTTATGGCTCAAATGGTCTGTACAGTATTCCGCAGGTTCTGTGCCTTCTGCGAAATAGGTTAGGCGCTTGACCGGGCAGTTTTCCCCGGCAATTTTCCCGTTGGCTGGATCAATGTAGACGCCGACTGTATCTTTGGGCGCTTTGAATTCCTTGGCCGGCTTTCCTTTATGGGCTTCCTCCATAAACCGGATCCAAATATTTTTGGCATACGTTTTGTCAACTGTTTTTGTAATGACCTGGCCTTTGTCATAGCCGGTCCATACCGCAGTGACCAGCTGTGGTGTAAAGCCGGCCATCCAGCTGTCTGTTTCTGTTGAACCGGACTTGCCGGCGTACGGGCGTGTCATGTCGTTGATGACTGTGCTTCCCGTTACCTGGGCATAGCCGTTCAGCTTCCGGTCAAAAATACCTGTCATCATATGGGTCATAACGAAAGCAAGGTCAGGCTTCAGAACCTTCATCTGAAATGGCTCCTGCTCGTAGATAACTTCGCCTTTATGGTTCTCCACACGCTTAATCAGTACCGGCGAGACCTTTTTCCCTCCATTGGCGAACATGCTGTAGGCGTTCGCAAGCTCAATGACTCTCATACCGGATGTGCCGAGTGCAAGGGACGGTACCTTCGCCATTTTAGAGGTAATGCCAAATTTCTTGGCTGTATTGACAAGCGTCTCTTCTCCTAAAAATAAATGAGTCTTCACCGCATAGACATTGTCAGATAGAGCAAGGGCCTGGGCCATTGTGATTTCGTCATCCGCATACTTGCTGTTGAAGTTATGCGGTGTATAGTCCGGCGTACCGTCTTCAAACCGAAAAGTCGTCTGCTCGCTCCGGATTGGAGTGGAGGGGGTGAAGCCCTGCTCCAATGCCGCGTAATAGAGAAGCGGCTTTATCGTCGATCCGGGCTGCCTGACTGCCTGGACTGCCCGGTTAAATGGACTTTCCTCATAATCACGTCCGCCAACCATTGCTTTCACATACCCGTTTTTCGGATTCATGGCCACAACTCCGACCTGAATCTCCGAGTCTTTTGAAATAAGCTTATTTATTGTTTCTTCCGCGATTTCCTGTTCCTTCAGATTCAAAGTGGTATAAACCTTCAACCCGCCCAGTTCAATTGTGCGGTCATCCAGCTTCAGCTGTGTTTTAAGGGCATTGCGGACAGCGTCCTGAAAATACGGGGCTGTTTTCGATCGTGGATGCATGTGCTCACCAACCAGCTCAAGCTCTTCCGCCGCCGCGAGATCAGCTTCTTTTTGGCTGACAAGCCCGTTCTTCACCATCGTCTGCAGAATCACTTTCTGACGCTGATCTGCTTTTTCTGCTGATGCAAATGGCGAGTAGATGCCAGGACCCTTAGGGATGCCGGATAAAATCGAAGCCTCAGCCAATGACAGCTCACTTGCATCCTTCCCGAAATAGAACTGGCTTGCTGCCTGCGCGCCGTAAGCTCCATTGCCGTAATAAATCGTATTTAAATAGCCTTCGAGGATTTCCTTTTTCGTATAATTCATCTCCAGCCTAATGGTATAAAAAGCCTCAAGCAATTTCCGCTTCCAGGTTTTTTCATGTTCAAGGAACAGGTTGCGGGCATACTGCTGGCTGATGGTGCTGGCGCCCTGAACTTTGGCCATTGCCTTTATATCAGCGATGGCGGCACCTGCGATTCTTTTATAATCAAATCCATTGTGCTCGAAAAAATTCTTATCCTCTATCGAGACCGTCGCATCAATCAAATGCGGGCTGATGTCATCAAGTGGGGCCCAATAGCGTTTTTGGCCGTTGTGGCTTTCTCCGATAACCGTGCCATCATCCGAGAAAAATAAAGTCGATTGCGGAACGGCAAGCGGCGGAGGCCCTAAGATTTTGGCATATACGAGAATGCCTCCGATCATCACTGCGGCTATAGCCATTCCTATTAAGCTAATAATGAGAACCGCACGCAAATATTTCATCGTTTTCCGAAAACGCTGATCTGTCATTAATTCCATATCAAGCACCCCCTATTTATCTGTTTCAAACTTTTTTATAGTGAAAAGTTAATGCAGTGCCAAGTGACCGAAAAGATAAAAAACTGACCGATAAACTGTCCAAACTGACCGATAAACTAGAAGTCTGACCGATAAAGACTCCAAAGTGACCGATAAAATTAAAAGCTGACCGATAAATGCAGCGAATTATCCAAATAATTTCCTAATAAGTGCTCTATGTATTCAGTATTGAAAAAACAGGAGGATTTTAAACATCTTTCTCTACTAATTAGCGAAATTTTTCTTGCAATTTTGCTAGATTCATCTATACTTTTTCTGTGTTTGTTATTTGCATGTTAGGGAAGTATAAAAGATGAAAATGCTTTTTGCTGCTCTTTAGTGATAATTCATTTTTTTATGGAAGGAATGATTAAAGAATGGGACTTTGGTTTACAGAGAAACAAACGGAGAACTTTGGCATTACGATGAAGGTAAAGCGTACTTTACATACAGAACAGACAGAATTCCAGAAGCTTGATATGGTGGAAACAGAAGAGTGGGGCAATATGCTTCTTCTTGACGACATGGTTATGACTTCAGTCAAGGATGAGTTTGTTTACCATGAGATGGTTGCGCACATTCCTTTGTTCACGCATCCAAACCCTGAAAACGTTCTTGTTGTTGGCGGCGGTGACGGCGGTGTTATCCGTGAAGTCCTTAAGCACCCAAGCGTGAAAAAGGCGACTCTGGTGGATATCGACGGAAAGGTTATTGAGTACTCAAAAAAATTCCTTCCTGAGATTGCAGGCAAGCTCGATGACCCTCGCGTTGATGTGCAGGTGGGCGATGGCTTCATGCACATTGCCGAAAGCGAAAATGAATATGACGTAATCATGGTGGACTCAACTGAGCCGGTTGGACCTGCGGTAAATCTATTCACAAAAGGCTTCTATGCTGGAATCTCTAAAGCCTTAAAAGAAGACGGCATCTTTGTGGCCCAGTCTGACAACCCTTGGTTCAAAGCGGACCTTATCCGCAACGTACAGCGCGATGTGAAAGAAATTTTCCCAATCACTCGTCTCTACACTGCGAATATCCCTACTTACCCAAGCGGAATGTGGGCATTTACAATCGGATCTAAAAAATACGATCCATTAGAAGTAAGCGAAGATCGCTTCCATGAAATCGAAACAAAATACTATACGAAGGAATTGCATAAAGCGGCATTTGTATTGCCTAAATTTGTTGCAGACTTAGTGAAGTAATGGACAGGCTGCTTTCTAAAGCAGCCTTCTTGAATACATAAAAAGTGAGGGATGACCTTGGTGCGTTTTGATGAAGCCTATTCAGGCAATGTGTTTATTAAAAGCCATCCTAGTTATGAGGAAAGTGAAGCGGTCATTTATGGAATGCCGATGGATTGGACGGTCAGCTATCGTCCAGGCTCCCGTTTCGGCCCTGGCCGCATCAGGGAAGTTTCCATCGGGCTTGAAGAGTACAGCCCATACCTGGACCGTGAGCTTGAAGAGGTAAAATATTATGATGCCGGCGATATTCCGCTGCCATTCGGAAATCCCCAAAAAAGCATCGATATGATTGAGGAGTTTATCGATCAGCTTCTGGCGGAGGATAAATTCCCGCTTGGCATGGGCGGAGAACATTTGGTTTCCTGGCCTGTGATCAAAGCAATGTACAAAAAATATCCGGATTTAGCGATTATCCATATGGACGCCCATACGGATCTTCGTGTGGATTATGAAGGGGAGCCATTATCCCATTCAACGCCAATCCGCAAGGCAGCTGATTTAATTGGGCCTGGCAATGTCTATTCTTTTGGCATCCGTTCTGGCATGAAAGAAGAATTCCAGTGGGCGAAAGAAGTCGGCATGCACATTTCAAAATTCGAAGTGCACAAGCCATTGAAAGATATTCTTCCTAAGCTTGCAGGACGTCCGGTCTATGTAACAATTGATATTGATGTTCTTGACCCTGCCCACGCGCCGGGAACAGGCACAGTCGACGCAGGCGGCATCACATCAAGAGAGCTTCTTGCTTCTATTCATGAAATTGCCTATTCAGATGTTAAAGTCGTTGGAGCTGACCTTGTAGAGGTTGCGCCCATCTATGACCCATCTGAACAAACGGCCAATACAGCCAGCAAACTGATCCGGGAAATGATTCTTGGATGGGTGAATAAAAAATAAAAGTGAAACTTTAATCAGTTGGGGAGTTTTTTATCCCCAACTGATTGTTAGTTGATCCAATCGTGCCTTTACGGGCAGTAGGCCCCCATTCATTCTTCTGAGTCTTGAATGGGGGCCTGCTGCTCGGTAGACTGCGATAAACGGGGACCTCGGTCTCCGTTTTTTTATTTGATAAAATTCGGGCGGTGCCTGCCACCCGCTCCTTGCACTTTCCCCATCAAGTATTTATACTTATATAGTTATATATGATGAAAAGGATGTGTTGCCGTTGTCCAGTCGCTCAGCGGAACAAATGCCTGTGAAGATTAATGTGAAGACAGATATTCGCAGCGGAGGCAGCAAAGAGACTTTTGAATTGACTGCTTTTGGCCGATACTATAGAAAAGATTCTGCCCGGTTCCTTCAGTATGATGAAATGATGGAAGAGGGAACAGTAAAGACGATCATAAAAATGTCCGATGCAGACGGACTGATTTTACGAAGCGGCGCCGTGAAAATGAGGCTCCCTTTCAGAATGAATAAAAAGCTCCGCGGCAGCTACGAGACGCCATACGGAGTGTTTGAGATGGGCACAGTGACCAAGCGGATGGTCCATCAATATGATGAAGAATCCGGCGAAGGTTCGATTGATATTTTATACGATTTGAAAATGCAGGGATCCCAGGCAGGTACATACCATTTGGCGATTACGTTTGAGGAGGAGAACAATGAACATAGTTGAGCAGGTGCAAGGCAAATTAAAGCAGGAAATAAAGGATGCGGTTGTTAAGGCTGGCTTGGCAGCGAAAGAGCAGATTCCGGATGTAATTCTGGAAATCCCGAAGGAAAAGGCGCATGGAGACTATTCCACGAATATGGCGATGCAATTAGCGCGTGTGGCTAAAAAAGCGCCAAGAATGATTGCAGAGGAGCTTATCGCTCATTTTGACAGCTCAAAGGCTTCCATTGAAAAAATTGAAATCGCCGGGCCTGGCTTTATCAATTTTTACATGAATAATTCTTATTTAACTGACCTGATTCCGGCCGTTCTGGAAGCAGGGGATCAGTACGGAGAAACAACGGTTGGAAACAGCCAGAAGATCCAGGTGGAGTTTGTTTCAGCTAACCCGACAGGGGACTTGCATCTTGGACATGCCCGCGGCGCAGCTGTCGGCGACTCCTTATGCAACATTTTAGATAAAGCCGGCTATGATGTTTCCCGTGAGTACTATATCAATGATGCCGGAAACCAGATTAACAATCTGGCTCTATCGGTTGAAGCGCGGTATTTCCAGGCTCTTGGCCTTGAAAAAGAAATGCCGGCTGACGGCTACCATGGCGAAGACATCATCGGCATCGGCAAAAAGCTGGCTGACGAGTACGGCGATAAGTATGTAAATGCGGATGAAAAAGAGCGTTTTGACTTTTTCCGTGAATACGGCCTGAAATATGAAATGGCGAAGCTGAAGCAGGATCTTGAAGACTTCCGCGTGCCATTTGATGTATGGTATTCTGAAACATCCCTTTATCATAATGGCAAAATCGGCACAGCCCTGCAGGCATTAAAGGATAACGGCCACATTTACGAAGATGAGGGTGCAACCTGGTTCCGCTCAACTGCTTTCGGTGATGATAAAGACCGTGTTCTGATTAAAAATGACGGTTCTTACACATATCTGACTCCAGATATCGCTTACCATAAAGACAAGCTTGAAAGAGGCTTTGAAAAGCTGATCAACATTTGGGGCGCTGATCACCATGGCTACATCCCGCGCATGAAAGCAGCCATCCAGGCGCTTGGCTATGACCGTGAGGCGCTCGAAGTCGAAATCATCCAGCTTGTACACTTGTACAAAAACGGCGAAAAAATGAAGATGAGCAAACGTACCGGCAAAGCGGTAACGATGCGTGACCTTGTGGAAGAAGTAGGACTGGATGCAACACGCTATTTCTTCGCGATGAGAAGCGCAGATACGCATCTTGATTTTGACCTTGATTTGGCTGTATCACAATCAAACGAAAACCCCGTTTACTATGCCCAGTACGCACACGCGCGTATTTCCAGCATCCTGCGCCAGGGTGAAGAGCAGGGCATGTCTGCCGAAGCTGCAGATTACTCCCTGATTCAGGCGGAAAAGGAAATCGACGTTCTGAAGAAAATCGGCGAATTCCCGCAGGCTGTCGGCGAAGCTGCGCAAAAGCGCATGCCGCACAGAATCACGAACTATATTTATGAACTGGCTTCTACTTTCCACAGCTTCTATAATGCTGAAAAAGTACTGGATGCGGAAAATCCGGAAAGAACCAAAGCCCGCCTGGCATTAATCAAAGCGGTTCAGACTACTTTGAAAAACGCTCTGAAATTAATCGGTGTATCTGCTCCAGAAAAAATGTAAAACGCAAGGCTGGCACTTATTGGTGCCGGCTTTTTTCATGTTTTAGACGAAAAAGGGGAAGCTAAAGGCATATGTTTAAAGGGTGTAGTTAAACTGGTAAAACATAGTAAGCCACTATAGGAGGATCTCATGAAAATCGTTCTTTTATCCATACTTACAGGATTTCTTGTCGGATTTGTCTTTGCTTTCATGAAGCTGCCGATTCCCGCTCCGCCAGCTTTGCCTGGCATAATGGGGATTGTCGGCATTTACCTCGGGTTTAAAGCATATGAAGTGGTTCTGCCCTGGCTGCAGGGGATATTGAGATAGATTGGAAAAGGGTGTCCACATTATTTGGGGGCATTCTTTTTTCTAAATGTGAACTTTACAAATAAATCCTGAATTTAGCAAATAAACCTTGGAAACCAGCAAACAAATCAGGAAAAATGCAAATAAACCTTGGAAACCTGCAAGCAAATCAGGAAAAATGCAAACAAACCCGGTAAATCAGCAAACAAATCGGAAAACCAGGCAGCAAACCAAAAAGTAACGGGCAAATCCTCAGAAAATTAGTCAGCCAATCCGGAAAATCAGCAAAAAAATAATAAATTTGGCATACAATCCGCAAGTAAATCAAACTAAACTCCGCATTTTACATCGGGACGAGCATATCATGGTAGAAACCCTTCCGGAAAGGACATGCTCGCCCATGAAGCCACAATTTGCAGCCTCTCTTTATGCAACCATTTCTATCAGTTTTTGGGGAGTCTCTTTTGTCTCCACCAAAGCTGTTTTGGATAAGCTGGACCCTTATACATTAATCATGCTCCGGTTTGCCATCGGGGCAGCTTTTCTGCTCCTTGTGCTTCTCTTAAAAAAATATCCGCTCCACATCCCGCTCAGATATATTCCCCATTTAATTGTTCTCGGTGTACTCGGCGTTTTCATCCATCAGGTCATCCAGGTAACATCTCTAAAGACAATAGACGCCTCATCTGCGGGGTGGATCATTTCTTTTTCACCTGTTTTTACCGTGCTTCTCTCCATGATCTTCCTTCATGAAAAATTGACATTCCTAAAGGCACTGGGCATTATAACTGCGATTTCCGGAGTGCTCATGGTAACAGGAGCAAGAAGCGGACAGACGCTTGGATTTGCTTTAAATATAGGGTATTTTCTCATGATCCTAAGTACACTGAATTGGGCCATATACTCGATTTTGGTGAAGAAGCTGCAAATTAAGCTTCCTTCACTTGTGGTCACTTTTTATATGAGTTTGCTTGGATGTGTGTTGACCATTCCCTTTTTAATGAGAGATAGAGGGTGGGAGAAGTTTCATCTTTTATCCGATTCTGAATGGGTTCATATATTGTTTCTGGGCATATTTGTGTCGGGGGTTGGCTACTGGTACTGGTCCAGGGCACTTGAGGTTTTGGAAGCTTCCAAAGTATCAATGTTTATCTATATGGAGCCGCTGTTTACCTTTATTGCGGCCATTCTATTGCTTCGTGAAAAAATTTCCTTCATAAGCATAATGGGCGGAATCATAATTATTATAGGAGTGATCATGGTGAATGGTCAGCTGAAATATTTTTCATGGAGGAAACGATAATCCACATAAAGGGGGAGTCGTTTAGTGGCCTTGAAGGAACGGTTTAAAAAGAGTTTGAATTCATTGAAATCACCTTCTGCAGAAGAACTTAGAAAGGCTTTGGCATCACTTGATATCAAACTTGAGGATTTACTTCCCCACTTGCAGCCGGCAGATGGAAAACCCTATTACCGCAAGCTGCTATATCAAAATAATGAAGTGGAGCTGCTCGTCATGAACTGGTCGGATCTCGAATGCGCCCCTCATGATCATGGTAATTCAAAGGGGTGGATTCAAGTAGTAAATGGAGATTCGGAAAACACCGTTTTTGAAGTGAAGAAAGGCGTCCCATTTGAGCTTTTTGCAGAGATAATGTCCAAAGGATCCTTCTTTTTTGCTCCCAAAAAAGGGGTGCATAAAATGAAGAGTGCAGGCAGGGAGAACCTTGTCACACTGCACCTTTATTCACCGCCAATTACGGGGATGAAGGTCTATGACCTAGAGAAATGCGCTGCCTGTGTAGTCTCTGAAGACTGTGGGGCCTGGTGGCCGGAGGAACAGAGACAGAAGGTGAAGGAGATTCAGTTAAGATAAAAGGGCGTTCCGCCATGGAACGCCTTCCATTACGAATGACAAACTTCGGAATTAGATAACTGTCTAGCTGCGGCGCCTACCCCCTCGAGGTCACAAGCCTGTCTAGTTGCGGCTCCTAGGGACTCGAGACATAAGTCGATCCCTTCCAGAAGGAAAGAACACCTTCTGGAAGGGCACGTCTTATGCTTGTCGTCCCTGGGCAGTCGCCTCCACATTTCTTACAATCCTCCCAAAAAGGCAAAGAACGCCTTTCCGTGAGGCTCGTCTTGTGGGGGTCATGCAGACGTTGCCACAGGACGTGGCGTTCTTAGTCTGCGTTCCTTCGTGAGCAAGGCGCCTCCGCTTTTCTTATTTCCATTCTACCTCCGCCCCGCCAATCCTTTTCACCCCGCGGATGCTGCTGATATCCTCTGTCAGCTTAAGAGCAGCCTTATCTTTTGCTTTAGCTTCAATCATGAAATCGATATCCCGATTAAAGGTTTTCAGGAGATCGAGAAGCGGTCTGATAAAATCAATGTCAACATAGTCGGCATGGGACCGGAAGGCTTTTTCCGATTTGGACGAGGAGATGTGGATTTTCGGCTTGAGTCCTGTTTTTTCCCATGTCTGAAAAATCTCTGGGAGAAGCTCATCCAGGGGGCGGGTGCCGAGATTCGCCATATGGTGGTGATAATCGAACACAAGGGGGATGTTTTCTTTCTGGCAGGCCAGGAGAGTTTCATCCGCGTTATAGGTTTTGTCATCATTCTCGAGTGTCATTTGCTCTTTAATATGAGACGGCAGCATTTGGAGATTTTTATGGAAACGGCGGATGGTCGTGAGCTTGTCCCCGTAAGCCCCGCCAATATGAATATTAATGATGCTTTCGTTTTCAACGCCCATGGCCGCGAACATCCGGTAATGGTATTCCATATCTTTGACTGCATTTCGGGTCACATCCTCGCGCGGAGATGTGAACAGGGTGAACTGATTGGGATGAAAGCTGACGCGGAGCCCATGTTTCTTAATTAATTCACCGATTTCCAGCCATTTATCCTTAAAGGGTGTGACAAAATCCCATAAAACCTCCGGGTGTGTGGCCAGGGGCACGATTGAGCTTGAAAGCCGATATAGCTGGATTTCATGGGCGATATTAAAATAAAGCATTCTTAACGTACTTTGCAGATTCACCGCTGTGACGGCCTTCAGCTTGTCGAGCCTTTCTTCCTCAGGCATTTGCTGATAGCGCGTAAACGTTAACGTTCTCGCAGGAGATGCCTCCCACAAGCTGATGGCATGGGAAACATATCCCAGTCTGATTTTCACTTTGCAGCACCTTCTTTATGCTGGTATCCACTACAGAAAGCCTGCCACAGACCGGGCAAGCATTTCCTTGAAAGTCCGTAAAGGATCCAGCCGGTTTAATTCTTTTAGCGTCAATCTCTTTGCATTTAGTATGTCTTTGTCTACAACAGCTTGGATCTGCTTAATGAACTCTTTGTCATAAATAAAGCAATTGATTTCATAATTTAAGAACAGGCTCCGCTTATCAAAATTGGCTGTTCCGACATCACTGATTTCATTATCGATAATAATCGCCTTTGCATGGTAAAAGCCCTTTTTGTACTCATACACGTAAGCACCTTGTTTAATCAAGGTCCTTAAGTAAAGATAAGAGGCCTCTTTTACAAGAATATGATCCGTGATGCACGGGACGAGTATTTTTACTGTAACGCCGCGTTCCAAGGCATGAATTAAGTCCTGAAAAAGCCTTTTGCCCGGAATAAAATAGGGGGTCCCAATCGTAATGCTCTTTTTCGCATTGCGTATTAAAGAGGAGAAGCTTTCTTCTAAAAAAGCCCCTTTATAAGACGCAAACTGATGGCGGTATTCTCCTGCATGCAGCTCAGGAAAATAGATGCTGTTTGCGAGCAGGTCAGTCTTCGCTGCTTTATACCAATCAATCAGGAACTCTCTTTGCAGATCCTGTACCCCTTCACCGTGGAATTTCAAATGATAGTCACGCCAGGGGCTCAGCTTTTTGTCCTGATTGATGTATTCTTTGCCGATATTGAAGCCGCCGCTGTAACCGACCTTTCCGTCAATAACGGTAATTTTCCGGTGGTTCCTGGCCTGAAAAGAATAGAAGAGAAAAGGCAGCTTTGGCACATGGGCGAACGAAAACTTAATGCCGCTGCTTTTTAGATCCTTAACAGTCTTTCTTTTAACAGGAAAGCTTCCGGCCCAATCAAGCAAAAGACGGACTTCCACTCCTTCTTTTGCTTTACCCTTTAAAATAGTTAAAAACTCCTTGCTGATTTTATCATCCTTCACAATATAAAATAAAATATGGATATGCTTTTGGGCCTTCTTAAGCTCGGAGAATAAATCATCAAACAAAGCAGGCCCGTCTGCAAACAATTCCATATCAGACTGCCTGATGGGCAGGGTGGTCCGCTCAAGCTTTTTCATATGGCTTTTCCGGCCCAGTGTAAAATCAATATAGAGCCACAAGAAGATGACGAGTAAAACGACCATAATGATATTCCAGACAGTCAATGCAATCTTCCTCTCGACAGGATTTTCCTGTTAGTATTTCCTGCAGAGATTTTTCTATCATGGAATCTTCCCAAAAGGGGAGGACTTTTCACCTTTAAAAAGAATTTAATAAATGTAAATAATAAAAATTTTTCGAACAAGTTTAACGAAAAATGGTTGACTGAATGCTCATTCATAATATAATGGAAGTAAGATTAAATTCAGAAAATTATATTGTTTTTAAAATTTTCTAAGATGAAGAAAGGAGCACCATGCCTATGAACGGTTTATTATGGATCAACTTAATTGCATTTCTTCTTGTAACCGCTTACGCTATTAGCCTGTTTGTCTATGTTGTGAAGACACGGATTGAATATATCAAGCTTGGCAAAAAGGTGGAGTTTGACGGCAAGGTGAAAGAACGCCTTGAGAAGATCTTGGTCAACGTATTTGGCCAGAAAAAGCTGTTAAAGGATAAGAAAAGCGGTATCATCCACGTGATGTTTTTCTACGGCTTCATTCTTGTCCAATTTGGAGCAATCGATTTTATTATCAAGGGAATTAAGCCAGGTGCGCATTTGCCGCTGGGCCCGTTATATCCTGGCTTCACCTTTTTCCAGGAAATTGTGACCCTTATGATCCTTGTTGCGGTAATCTGGGCTTTCTACCGCCGCTATGTGGAAAAGCTTGTCCGCTTAAAACGCGGATTCAAATCAGGTCTCGTACTTATTTTTATCGGAGGGCTCATGCTTTCCGTACTGCTTGGCAATGGAATGGGCATGATTTGGCATGGCCATGAAGGAACCTGGACAGAGCCGGTTGCTTCCATGATTGCCGGTGCATTCTCATGGATGGGTGAAACGGCTTCAATTGTTGTGTTTTACATCTCATGGTGGATTCACTTAGTATTCCTGCTCGCTTTCCTTGTGTACGTGCCGCAATCCAAGCACGCTCACTTAATCGCCGGACCGGCCAACGTATATTTCAACCGTCTGGATAATCCGGGGAAATTAAAAGCAATCGACTTTGAAGATGAATCACAGGAAAGCTTTGGTGTCGGAAAGATTGAAGATTTTACACAGCATCAGATGATCGATTTCTATGCATGTGTGGAATGCGGACGCTGTACCAATATGTGTCCGGCAACCGGCACGGGAAAAATGCTTTCGCCAATGGATTTAATCCTGAAATTGCGTGACCATTTAACCAATCACGGTGCTGTTGTCACCTCGAAGCAGCCCTGGGTGCCGACATTCGCGTTTTCAAATACGAAAGGCAATCAGCTTGCCCTTGCAGCTGCCGGCCAGGGTGCAGAAGAAGCAGCTGCGGGCCTTGCATACAGCCCAAGCCTGATCGGGGAAGTCATCACAGAAGAAGAAATCTGGGCTTGTACGACTTGCCGCAACTGTGAAGACCAATGCCCGGTTATGAATGAACATGTGGATAAAATCATTGACCTCCGCCGCTACCTTGTTTTAACTGAGGGTAAAATGGATGCTGATGCACAGCGTGCCATGACCAATATCGAGCGCCAGGGCAATCCTTGGGGACTGAACCGCAAGGAGCGCGAAGACTGGAGAGAAGCACGCGAAGATGTTCATGTGCCGACAGTGAAGGAAATGAAAAAGGCAGGAGAAGAGTTTGAATACCTATTCTGGGTTGGCTCCATGGGATCTTACGATAACCGCAGCCAAAAGATCGCTCTTTCCTTTGCGAAACTCATGAATGAAGCAGGCGTTAAGTTCGCTATCCTCGGAAACAAGGAAAAGAACTCTGGTGATACACCAAGACGCCTTGGAAACGAGTTCTTATTCCAGGAGCTTGCTACAAAGAATATTGAAGAGTTTGAGAAAAATGAAGTGAAGAAGATCGTAACGATTGACCCTCATGCCTACAACATTTTCAAAAATGAGTATCCGGATTTCGGATTAGAGGCAGAGGTTTATCATCATACTGAAGTGCTTGCCCAGCTTGTAGAAGAAGGCAAGCTGAAGCCGCAATATGCTGTAGAAGAAACGATCACATTCCATGATTCCTGTTATCTTGGACGCTACAACGAGGTGTACGATCCTCCGCGTGAAATCCTTAAGAGCATTCCGGGCGTTAAGCTTGTGGAAATGGAAAGAAACCGCGAAACCGGCATGTGCTGTGGAGCGGGCGGCGGCTTGATGTGGATGGAAGAGGAAACAGGACACCGCATCAACGTCTCACGCACCGAGCAGGCACTTGCAGTGAATCCATCCGTGATCAGCTCCGGATGTCCATACTGCCTAACGATGCTGTCAGATGGCACGAAAGCAAAAGAAGTGGAAGAACAGGTTCATACGTACGATGTTGCCGAAATTCTCGAAAAGTCTGTTATAGGTGAAAGCCAGAACTTAGCATCCTAACATATTGAAAGTGGAAATTGAAGCACTGAAGCAAATTTCAGCTAAAGCATTTTGACGAAAAATGTTTTTACCAGAATTTTGTGTAAAGTGTTTCAATTTCTGCTATTTTTCTAGTAAAATAGAAAATAATAAAGCGCTTACAATTCTGATGGGAGACTGAAGATCGGGTAAATCCCTTTGTTTCGAGGTCTTTTCGAGCGAGCGTTCAGTCAACTAAAGCACCTTCACAAACATTTAACTTCAGCCAGAACAGCTTAAGAGACCCAATTTTTTTCTAATCAATTTTTCGAACATTTTAAATTAATAGTACAAAGGAGCGATTCTTTATGGGGAAAACCGTAATTCTTAGCGGAGTAAGAACACCTTTTGGAAAATTTGCCGGAGCGCTTAGCAGCTTTACAGCTTCTGACCTTGGCGGATTTGCAGTAAAAGAAGCACTGAACCGTGCCGGCGTCAATCCAGAGGATGTAGATGAAGTGATTCTCGGAACCGTTCTCCAGGGAGGTCAGGGCCAGATTCCTTCACGCCAGGCTGCGCAAAAGGCCGGCTTGCCGTGGGAAGTGAAAACGGAAACGATCAATAAAGTTTGTGCATCCGGTATGCGAAGTGTCACTTTAGGAGATCAGATCATCCGGGCGGGTGACGAGGAAGTCATCGTGGCCGGCGGCATGGAGTCCATGAGCAATGCGCCATACATTTTACCGAAAGCGCGCTGGGGCCTGCGCATGGGTGATTCCACTGTTAAAGACTTAATGGTTCATGACGGTTTGAGCTGCAGCTTTACAGGCGTCCATATGGGCACGTATGGAAACTCGACAGCTAAAGCGTTTGAAATCAGCCGAGAAGAGCAGGACAACTGGGCGCTAAGAAGCCATGAACGTGCCATTGCAGCAATGGAATCCGGCAAATTGGCAGAGGAAATCGTGCCTGTGGAAGTGCCGCAGCGAAAGGGTGACCCAGTCGTTGTCTCCAAGGATGAGTCTCCGCGCAAAGATACTTCCCTGGAAAAGCTTGCTAAGCTGGGGTCAGTTTTTAACTCCGATGGAACGATCACTGCCGGGAATGCGCCTGGCGTTAACGACGGAGCAGCAGCATTAGTATTGATGAGCGAAGAGCGTGCGGAACGCGAAGGCAAAAAGCCGGAAGCTTATATTCTAGGCCATACAGCGCTTGCAGTGGAAGCCAAGGATTTCCCGCAAACTCCTGGCCTTGTCATTAATGCTCTTTTGAAAAAGACAGGAAAAACCCTGGAAGAAATTGATCTATTTGAAATTAACGAAGCATTTGCGGCTGTTGCTTTAACAAGCGGAAAAATTGCCGGCCTTGATGAAGAAAAAGTGAATGTAAACGGAGGTGCCGTTGCTCTGGGCCACCCAATCGGTGCAAGCGGAGCGAGAATCATTCTAACTCTGATGCATGAACTGAAGCGCCAAGGAGGCGGAATCGGCATTGCGGCCATCTGCAGCGGAGGCGGCCAGGGCGATGCGGTGATGATTGAGGTTCCGAAGCAGTAATCTGTTTTTGGGACGGCGGGTGCAGCCGGAAAAGCATCGTTTTACCGGCCGAGAGATAGATGCAACTAATCACTTATCGGCCGGAATTAGGATTTTTACGGCCAAAATAATCAATTTAACGGCCAAACGGATAAATCGCAGGACTGAACAGACATTTACCGGCCAAATCAGCAGAAATACCGGCCAAACTGAATAACGATAGAGGCAGCTGATCATCTATTCGGACCAAATTAACAATTTACCGGCCAAAGCCCAAGAACGGAGGATACAAAAATGAATGTAAAAAACATTATGGTAATCGGTGCTGGACAAATGGGTTCAGGAATCGCTCAGGTTTGTGCGCAGGCAGGCTACAGCGTCATCTTAAACGACCTAAAGCCAGATTTTGTTGAACGCGGCCTTAGCGTGATTAAAAATAATCTTTCCCGCCAGGTGGAAAAAGAGCGCATGACAGCGGAAGAGATGGAAACAGTGCTTAAAAATGTAACCGCTTCAACCGATCTGCAGGATGCAAAAAAAGTTGAGCTCGTTATCGAAGCAGCCGTTGAAAACATGGAAATCAAAACAAAAATCTTCAGCCAGCTGGATGAAATTGCACCAGAGCATACAATCCTGGCGAGCAATACATCGTCTCTTCCTATCACAGAAATCGCAGCTGCGACAAAACGGCCGGAAAAAGTCATCGGCATGCATTTTATGAACCCGGTGCCAGTGATGAAGCTAGTAGAAATCATCCGTGGCCTTGCGACAGCAGACGAAGTGTATCAAACAATTGAAGGCATCACAAAGACGCTTAAAAAAGTGCCTGTAGAAGTGAATGACTTTCCTGGATTCGTATCCAACCGCATCCTGATGCCGATGATCAATGAAGCAATCTTCACGCTTTATGAAGGGGTTGCGTCAAAAGAGGCAATTGATGAAGTGATGAAGCTTGGCATGAACCATCCAATGGGACCGCTGACTTTGGCTGACTTCATTGGCCTGGACACGTGCCTGTATATTATGGAAACCCTGCATGAGGGCTTTGGCGATGATAAATACCGTCCGTGCCCGCTGTTAAGAAAATATGTAAAAGCCGGCTGGCTTGGCAAGAAGACAGGCAGAGGCTTCTACGTTTACGAAAAATAATCACAGGAGCCGGCTAAAATAGAGCCAGGCAGCATCGGAGGGTATACAAATGAACCTGAGATTTACAGAAGAACAGGAAATGATGAGAAAAATGGTGCGTGATTTTGCGCAGACGGAGATTGCCCCTTTTGTAGAAAAAATGGAGCAGGGCGATTTTCCAAGGGAGATTCTCCGCAAAATGGGCGGGCTTGGCCTGATGGGAATTCCGATTCCTGAAAAATACGGCGGATCCGAAATGGATTTTACTTCTTACATTATCGCCATCCATGAACTGTCCCGCATAAGTGCGACAGTTGGCGTTATTTTATCCGTCCACACATCAGTAGGAACAAACCCAATCCTTTACTTTGGTACGGAAGAGCAGAAGCAGAAATATATTCCGAAGCTTGCTTCAGGCGAGTATCTCGGAGCTTTTTGCCTTACTGAACCGAGCGCAGGCTCAGATGCGGGAAGCCTGAAATCCCGTGCGGTAAAAGATGGAGACCATTATGTCATCAATGGCTCAAAAGTGTTTATTACGAATGCCGGTGAAGCAGATGTATATATTGTATTTGCATCCACAAATCCGGAGCTTGGCAGCAAAGGCATCTCCGCCTTTATTGTAGAGAAAGATACGCCAGGCCTTGTATTTGGAAAAGATGAGCACAAAATGGGATTGCACGGCTCAAGAACGCTGCAGCTGACATTTGAAGATATGCGGGTTCCGGCTGAAAATCTCCTCGGTAATGAAGGAGAGGGCTTCAAGATTGCGATGGCTAATCTGGATGCTGGACGAATCGGGATTGCTTCACAGGCACTTGGAATCGCAGAAGCGGCCTTTGAAGCAGCCGCAAGCTATGCAAAGGAACGTGTACAGTTCGGCAAACCAATCGCCGCTCAGCAAGGCGTCGGATTTAAGCTGGCAGACATGGCAACAGGCGTTGAAGCTGCAAAACTATTAATCTATCGCGCAGCAGACATGCGCCAGCGCGGCATCAAGTGCGGACTTGAAGCCTCTATGGCAAAGCTGTTTGCATCCAAAACGGCAGTGGACGTAACAACAGAAGCCATCCAGGTATTCGGCGGCTACGGCTACACAGAAGACTACCCGGTTGAGCGCTACTTCCGTGATGCTAAAATTACCGAAATCTATGAAGGCACAAGCGAAATTCAGCGGATTGTCATCAGCAAACAGCTGTAAAGCAGCCTTTTTATAAAAAAATCAACGAATCCATATAAAGAGAGGGACCAACAATGAATTTCCAATTGAGTGAAGAGCATGAAATGATCAGAAAAATGGTGCGCGATTTTGCCAGGAATGAAGTGGCGCCGACTGCTGCTGAGCGCGATGAAGAAGAGCGCTTTGACAGAGAGATTTTCGACAAAATGGCGGAGCTTGGCTTAACAGGGATTCCGTGGCCTGAAGAGTACGGCGGAATCGGCAGTGATTACCTGGCTTATTGCATCGCAGTTGAAGAGCTATCCAGAGTATGTGCCTCTACAGGTGTAACTCTTTCTGCACATACTTCCCTTGCAGGCTGGCCGATCTTCAAGTTCGGAAACGAAGAGCAAAAGCAAAAGTACTTAAAGCCGATGGCACAAGGTGAAAAAATCGGCGCATACGGACTTACTGAGCCGGGCAGCGGTTCTGATGCCGGCGGAATGAGATCGACAGCACGTCTCGAAGGCGATCATTACGTCTTAAACGGCAGCAAAATCTTCATCACAAACGGCGGAATTGCAGATATCTATGTCGTGTTTGCCCTGACAGATCCTTCCTCCAAGCATAAAGGAACAACAGCCTTTATCGTAGAAGCCGGCTTTGAAGGCTTTTCTGTCGGCAAGAAGGAAAAGAAATTGGGTATCCGTTCCTCACCTACAACTGAAATCATTTTCGAAGAGTGCAAGGTTCCGGTTGAGAACGTGCTGGGCAATGTAGGGGAAGGCTTCAAAATTGCCATGATGACACTTGACGGCGGCCGGAACGGCATCGCTGCCCAGGCTGTCGGAATTGCCCAGGGCGCACTGGATGCCTCGGTTGAATATGCAAAAGAGCGCCAGCAGTTCGGCAAGCCGATCGCTGCCCAGCAGGGAATCGGATTTAAGCTGGCAGACATGGCCACAAGCATTGAAGCTTCAAGACTATTAACGTACCAGGCTGCATGGCTGGAATCAGAAGGACTTCCATACGGAAAAGAATCCGCCATGTCCAAACTCCTTGCCGGTGACACAGCCATGAAAGTAACAACTGATGCCGTTCAAATCTTTGGCGGCTACGGATATACAAAGGATTATCCGGTAGAGCGCTTCATGCGCGACGCCAAAATTACGCAAATCTACGAAGGCACACAGGAAATCCAGCGTCTTGTAATCTCTCGTATGGTAACAAAATAATATGTCTTACTGGGGGAGGCGGTAGATAACAATGAAAAAACGGGAAGTGCAGGCTTCTGTTAAAGATGAGCGTCTTGTCAAAAAAAGACGTGATCAGATGATTAAAGGTGCCGTCACCCTTTTTATCCAAAAAGGGTTCCATCGTACAACAACTAGAGAGATCGCAAAGGCATCTGGTTTTAGCATTGGAACGCTGTATGAATACATCCGGACGAAGGAAGACGTCCTATATCTGGTTTGTGACAGCATATATGACCAGGTCGCCGAGCGGCTTCAAAAAGGTCTTGATACGAAGCAGGGCACGCTTGATAGCCTAAAGCAGGGCATCGCAGACTATTTCAAAGTGGTCGATGAAATGCAGGATGAAGTGCTCGTCATGTACCAGGAAGTAAAGGCGCTGACAAAGGACGCGCTTCCATATGTTCTGAAAAAAGAAATTGAAATGGTCGGCATGTTCGAGCATGTCATTACACTTTGCGTCGAGAACGGGGAACTGGAGCTGCCGGAGGAGAAAATCAAAATGATCGCCCATAACATCTTTGTCCAGGGGCAAATGTGGGCATTCCGCCGCTGGTCGCTGCAGAAAATGTACAGCATCGATGAATATATCCAGCTGCAGACCAATCTCCTTTTTCAAGGAATAAAGGATCCGGGCAGAGTTTCGGAAAACGCTTAATAATAGCGCGCAGGCATCAGCAGCACTAGTGTCTGCGCTTACGGACAAGGGGGAGAACGATGAGCAATCCAGAAGTCTATAAGCCGAAAAATCATATTCGCTTTGTTACGGCTTCCAGTCTATTTGACGGACATGATGCTTCCATTAATATTATGCGCCGCATCATTCAGGCAAGCGGTGCAGAGGTCATCCACCTCGGGCATAACCGTTCTGTGGAGGAAGTCGTAAATGCTGCGATACAGGAAGATGTGCAGGGCATCGCTATTTCCTCTTATCAGGGAGGGCATGTAGAGTACTTCAAATATATGTATGACCTTTTGAAGGAGCGAGGCGCATCCCACATCCGCATTTATGGCGGAGGGGGCGGTGTCATTATCCCGAAGGAAATCAAAGAATTGCATGACTACGGAATCGCGAGGATTTTTTCTCCGGAAGACGGCCGCCAATACGGCCTCCAGGGGATGATAGACCAAATGATCAAGGAGTGTGATTTCCCTACGTTCACAGCTGAAGCATCCGAGCAGATTGAAAAGCTTCAGGATGGGGAAACGAATGCGATTGCCAAGCTCATTACACTGGCTGAGCATCAGGTAACCGTAGGCAAAGAAGCGGCAGCATCGCTTGAGCCGGTCATGGAGAAAGTGAAGTCCCTCGAAAAGCAGGTTCCTGTTGTGGGAATTACGGGTACAGGCGGTGCCGGAAAAAGCTCGCTGACAGACGAGCTGATTCGCCGCTTCATAAATGAAATCCCGGAGAAAAAAGTTGCGATTCTTTCTGTTGACCCGACAAAACAAAAAACGGGTGGTGCGCTTCTTGGCGACCGTATCCGCATGAACGCTATCTTTAATCCGCGAGTGTATATGCGAAGCCTGGCAACAAGAAATTCCCGCAGCGAGCTATCGCTTGCGATTCAGGATGCGATATCAGTTGTCAAAGCAGCGGGCTTTGACCTGATTATTGTGGAAACTAGCGGAATCGGGCAGGGGGATGCCGGCATTGCGGAAATTTGTGATGCTTCGATGTATGTCATGACAAGCGAATTCGGTGCGCCTTCCCAGCTTGAAAAAATAGATATGATCGATTATGCAGACTTAATTGTCATTAATAAATTTGAGCGCAAAGGTTCAGAGGATGCGATGCGCCAGGTGCAAAAGCAGTACCAGCGCAGCCGGATGCTATTTGAAAAAGAGCTGGAAGACATGCCTGTCTACGGAACCATTGCCAGCCAGTTCAATGATCCTGGCACAAATGCGGTGTTTGCTGCACTTGTGGAAACGATTAATGAAAAAGCAGGCACAGACTGGAAGACAAGTTTTACAAAAAGTGCAAAAGTTGAGAAGCAGAATGTGATTATTCCGAATGAACAGCGCTATTATCTGCGCGAAGTTTCTGAAACAGTCCGCGGCTATCACAAGAAAGCCGAGGAGCAGGCCGATCTCGCCCGCAAACTGTTCCAGCTGGAAGGGGCTCTGCTTGCTGTAAAAGAACAAGAAGGAAATGAAGAAGTCATTGCTTCTCTTGAAGGCATTAAATCAGCGGCAGAAGAGAAGCTGACTGCTGAAACAAAGAAAATCCTTGCTGGCTGGGATGATCTGAAGGAAAAATACTCAGGCGAACAATTTGTGACAAAAATCCGCGATAAAGAAATCGTGACGGTGCTAAAAACAAAAAGCTTATCCGGGCTGTCCATTCCAAAAGTGGCACTGCCTAAGTACAAGGATTACGGAGAAATCATTCGCTGGGTATACAGAGAAAACGTGCCGGGTTCATTCCCTTATACAGCTGGTGTTTTCCCATTCAAACGCGAGGGTGAAGATCCGAAGAGACAGTTTGCCGGAGAGGGTACGCCTGAACGGACAAACCGCCGCTTCCATTATCTGTCCAAAGATGATGCCGCAAAGCGCCTGAGCACAGCATTTGATTCTGTAACCTTATATGGGGAGGATCCTGACTACCGCCCGGACATTTACGGAAAAGTCGGGGAAAGTGGAGTCAGCATCTGTACACTGGATGATATGAAGAAGCTTTATGCCGGATTTGATTTGTGCCATCCATCTACATCTGTATCGATGACGATTAATGGGCCGGCACCGATCATTTTGGCGATGTTCATGAATACGGCCATCGAACAGCAGATTGAAGTAAAAGAGCAGGAGCTTGGCCGCGTGCTGACACCTGAGGAATTCACAGAAGTCAGGGCGAACACGCTGCAGACTGTCCGCGGGACGGTTCAGGCTGACATTTTAAAAGAAGATCAGGGGCAGAATACTTGTATCTTCTCTACGGAATTTGCTTTGAGAATGATGGGAGATATTCAGCAGTACTTTATCGACCATAAAGTCCGCAATTATTACTCTGTTTCGATTTCCGGTTACCATATCGCAGAAGCGGGTGCAAACCCGATTTCTCAGCTTGCCTTTACACTGGCAAATGGCTTCACCTATGTTGAGTACTATTTGAGCAGAGGCATGAACATCAATGATTTTGCACCAAACCTTTCATTCTTCTTCTCCAACGGACTTGATCCGGAGTATACAGTCCTTGGGCGTGTGGCGCGCCGCATCTGGGCAACGGTTATGAGAGATAAGTATGGCGCAAATGAAAGAAGCCAGAAGCTGAAGTACCATATCCAGACTTCAGGGCGCTCTCTGCATGCACAGGAAATTGATTTTAACGATATCCGCACAACGCTGCAGGCATTAATGGCGCTTCAGGATAACTGTAACTCGCTTCATACCAATGCGTATGATGAAGCCATCACGACACCGACAGAAGAATCTGTCCGCCGTGCAATGGCCATCCAGATGATTATTACAAAAGAGCATGGCTTGTCGAAAAATGAAAACCCGCTTCAGGGCGCCTTTATCGTGGATGAGCTGACAGATCTTGTGGAAGAACAGGTACTGAGAGAGTTTGAACGCATCAATGACCGCGGCGGCGTTCTCGGTGCCATGGAAACTCAATATCAGCGCGGCAAAATTCAGGATGAGTCCATGTACTATGAAATGAAAAAGCATACTGGAGAGCTTCCAATAATCGGAGTCAACACTTACTTGAATCCTAATCCTCCATCAGAGGATGAAATGAACAACATGGAGCTTGCAAGGGCAACGAAGGAAGAAAAAGAAACGCAAATTCGCAACCTGCGCAGCTTCCAGGAACGCAACAAAGACAAATCGGAAGAGGCACTGAAACAGTTGAAGGAAACAGCAGTCAGCGGCGGCAACATTTTCGCCGCGCTGATGGAAACCGTCAAAGCGGCAAGCCTCGGCCAAATCACCCGTGCGCTATACGAAGTAGGCGGACAGTACCGGCGGAATATGTAAAAACCAAATGGATTAACAGGGCCTGCAGCAGCAGGCCCTTGTTTTCTGCACTATTATTTAACATAGAATTAATATAAAATACATCCATATCCTATATAATGGAATCAATACATAGCATTGCACTTCGGGGAACCTGAGGATGTGAAAAAATGAAAAAAATCTTGCTCTACATAGCCATCCTTGCAGCTGCTGCAGGAGTCTACTTCTTATATGGAAAACAGCTGGGAGCCATTGCATTCTATCTGCTCTCCATCTACTTCACCTGGCTCGCCTATAAAAAATGGGATCGCCCGTTAAAGCGCAGGAGGAGAAAAAGGGCAGATTAGCTTTATGTGTTACATTAATTTATCCGAACACTCGTATTCAAAAAGTGAAGGCATTTTTGATTCGGCAGTGATAGTAAAAAACGTGTAGTCAGCACCCTGTTGATTGGAGCGGAGGGCACTTGATCCTCGAAAATGCTGTTGCATTTCCTTCGTGCGGTGTTCATTCGAGGAAGCTTATTCAATGTCCTGCGGGAGATGCGGGTCATCGGGAGACCCCGCAGGCGAAGCCGAGGAGCTCTGTTCCTCCCCGCGGAAAGCAAGTGCCCGTAGCGGAAATTAACGGACATCATTCAAAGCCCTATTAAGATAGTTAAAATCAAGAATAAATCGCATAAAAATACGCAGAACAGCAGATATAACTGGCATAAACCGTAAAAATTTGTTTATAATGAAGAATATGCCTTCTTGCAGGCTGTCCTAATGCATTTACGGACAGCTGCGGAACTTCAGCTTAAATAGTTAGTGATTTGCGCTGCAGAATGAGCGTTTACATAGGAAAGGAAGTGCTGATATTGAGTTTGGAACAGTTCTCAAAAGAAGAATTACAGGAAATGTCATTGATTGAAGTGGCTTATGAGCTTCTAACAAGCAAAAAAGAACCAATGGCCTTTAATGACATTATGAATGAAGTGGCTAAACTTATGAACCTTTCAGAGGAACAAGTTAAAGGGAAAATTGCACAGTTCTATACAGATTTAAATATAGATGGCCATTTTATCGGATTGGGCGATAACCGCTGGGGCCTTCGTTCATGGTATCCAGTTGACCAATATGAAGAAGAAATCGTTACCGTAATCAAGCCAAAGAAGAAAAAGGCGAAGAAAAAGGATGACGATGATCTCGATCTTGAAGATTATGATGAGCTTGATGAAGAGGATATCGATTACGACGATATCGACGGATTCGATGATGATGATCTGACAGAAGACGATGATGACGATCTTCTCGACGATGACGATGATCTTGATGATGATGATGACTTCGAAGACGATGATGATATAATCGATAAAGATGAAGAATACGACCTCGGCGATGAGGACGAAGAGCTTGAGGAAGATGACCTCGACGCTGACGAAGACGAAGAAGATTTATAATCTTGACTTTTCGTTTCAGGGCTTGTAGAATACTTTTTGGGCTCCTTAAAAAAGGACGATTGTTTAGACGCTAATAGCGCTCCCTTACTTACTTAAGTAAGAGGAGCGCTTTTTATTTTTTTATAGGCCATGTGCCTTTTTAAAAGAGCTAAACCATCCCTTTGCGATAAGCTTCTGCTGAAAAGTCGGAGGCTGAACAATAGAATTTTTATCATCAAGTCTTTAAACCAGCATCATTATGCACAAACTGATATCAAGGGGGAATTTTTCATGACTAAGTATATTTTTGTTACGGGCGGAGTTGTTTCGTCACTAGGAAAAGGAATCACGGCAGCATCACTTGGCCGCTTATTGAAAAACAGAGGGTTAACGGTTACGATTCAGAAATTCGATCCTTACATAAATGTGGATCCGGGAACAATGAGCCCGTACCAGCATGGTGAGGTGTTTGTAACAGGTGATGGCGCGGAGACTGACCTGGACTTAGGCCACTATGAGCGTTTTGTTGATATTAACCTGACTAAATACAGCAGTGTAACAACTGGTAAAATTTACTCAACCGTCCTTAGAAAAGAGCGCCGCGGCGACTATAACGGCGGAACAGTGCAGGTTATTCCGCATATCACAAATGAAATCAAGGATAAAGTTTTCCGTGCAGGCCATGAAACGAATTCTGATGTGGTCATCACAGAAATCGGCGGAACAGTAGGGGATATTGAGTCACTTCCATTCCTTGAAGCGATCCGTCAGATTAAGAGCGATATCGGCCGCGATAATGTGATGTACATTCACTGTACATTGGTTCCTTATATAAAGGCCGCAGGCGAAATGAAAACAAAGCCTACACAGCACAGTGTTAAAGAACTGAGAAGCCTTGGCATTCAGCCAAACGTAATCGTTCTTCGTACAGAAATGCCAATTTCCCAGGATATGAAGGATAAAATTGCGCTATTCTGTGATATCGACAAAGAAGCAGTTATTGAAGCAACAGATGCGGATACATTATATTCTATACCGCTATCCCTTCAAGATCAGAAGCTTGATGAAATCGTCTGCAAGCATTTAAAGCTGAATTGCGGAGAAGCGGACATGACCGAGTGGAAACAGCTGGTTGACAAGGTTCTGAACCTTTCCAGAAAAACAAGGATTGCCCTTGTCGGTAAATATGTTGAATTGCAGGATGCTTACATTTCAGTTGTCGAAGCCTTAAAGCATGCGGGTTATGCTTTTGATTCTGATATTGAAATCAAATGGATCAACTCTGAAGAAGTAGACAGCAATAATGTCAATGGACTGCTTCAGGATGTTGATGGAATCCTGGTTCCAGGCGGATTTGGGGACCGAGGCATTGAAGGGAAAATTCTTGCGATTCAATATGCGCGTGAGAACAAAAAGCCATTCCTTGGCATCTGCCTTGGCATGCAGCTGGCTTCCATTGAATTTGCAAGAAATGTACTGGGTCTTGAAGGGGCACACTCAGCAGAAATTGCTCCTGAAACACCGCATCCAATTATCGACCTTCTGCCTGAGCAAAAAGATATTGAGGATTTAGGCGGAACTCTAAGACTTGGTCTGCAAGCTTGTAAATTGAATGAAGATACAAAAGCATTTGAGGCATACCAGGATGAGGTGGTATATGAGCGCCATCGCCATCGCTATGAATTCAACAACCACTACCGCCAGGATATGGAGAAAGCAGGCTTTGTCTTCTCCGGTACAAGCCCGGACGGCCGCTTAGTGGAAATCATCGAAGTGAAGGATCACCCTTGGTTCGTTGCTTCCCAGTTCCATCCTGAATTTATCTCAAGACCAACCCGCCCTCAGCCATTATTCCGTGAATTTGTCGGGGCGTCATTGAAATTTAGTGAGAAATAATAAAGTGTTAAAATCCCTTCGGATTCGGAGGGGTTTTTTTTGTCCGGATCGTTGTCGAATGATTTCTGCAAAAAATAAAATTCAGAAATTTTAGTATTGATTTTGAAAAGGTTTTCATTTATACTTTCACTAAACCGGTTTACTAAACCGATTTACTAAATCGGTTTTGCGAGAGGATAGTACAACATGAAAAAAATAACGATGTTAGATGTTGCGCAAAAAGCAAACGTATCAAAGAGCACAGTTTCACAGTATATCAATAATCGCTACGAGTATATGGCGGAATCCACTAAAATGCGAATTGAAGACGCCATTCGCGAGCTGGGATATATCCCGAATTTCGTAGCTAAAAGTTTGAAGCAAAAGAAGTCATCAACCATCGGAGTGATTGTTGCCAATATACTTCATACGTTTTCGACAGAAATTATCAGGGCTATTGAAGATGTCTGCGAAAAAAATGAATTTCATTTATTTGTCTGTAACGCAGACGATAATCCGGAAAAAGAACGTGCATACATTGATATGCTTTTAGCTAAACAAGTTGATGGTCTGATTATCTTTCCGACCATCGGAAATGAAGATCAATATAAACGGCTGAAGCTTTCAAATTTCCCCATTGTTTTTGTAGATAGAAAGCTTGATAAAGCTATTTATCCGACACTGCTTTTGGATAACGAGAGAGCAGCTGAGATTGCCGTTCAGGAAATCGTCCAAAAAGGCCATAAGAAAATAGGTCTGGTATCCATGTCCTTAAGCCAAAAAGTGACACCACGGATTGAACGGATAAATGGATACAAGAAAAAGCTGAAACAAAATGATTTGCCTGTAAAGGATGATTGGATTATTGCTGCAGAACGAAAAGACATTATCCCTAAACTGGAAAAAATGTGGATGAGTCAAGAAACACCAGAGGCATTTTTTGCTACAAACGATCTTTCGCTCATTGAACTTTTGAAATTTTTTAGAAAAAAGAATTTAAAAGTTCCCGAAGATGTAAGCGTTATCGCTGTAGATGATTCTGATTTCCTGGAAATCTCGGCAACACCGATAACAGCCATCAAACAGCCAACCTTTGAAATTGGCAATGATGCCGCTTCTGTTTTATTAGATTTAATTAGAAATCCTCGATTTGAGGAAGTATACGAGATTAAAAGATACGCTCCTGCTTTAGTTGAGCGGGAATCTTTATAGAGTGTTAGGAGAGAAAATAATGTCATCACCATTCAAAGTTTTAACAATCGGAGATGCCATGATAACACTGAACCCAGCTGTAAAAGGGCCACTTAGATATGTTACCCAGTTTGAACGCAAGGTGGGCGGTGCAGAACTCAACTTTGCCATTGGATGTGCAAGGCTTGGGTTAGGCAGCAAGTGGATTAGCCGGCTGGGGGAAGATGAGTTTGGCAGAGTCATATATAACTTCGCTCGGGGAGAGGGCGTAGATGTATCGGGTGTGAATTTTGTAAGCGGCTGCCCAACATCACTTAACTTTAAGGAAATCAATGAGGATGGATCAGGCAAGACATTCTATTACCGGTATAACTCGCCTATTTTAACTTTGACACCGGATATGATTCAGGAAGAACTGTTTGAAAATGTAGATCTTGTCCATCTTACAGGTGTTTTCCTTGCTATTGATCCAAAGAACATCGAAATTGCCGCTAAAGTGATAGAAGCTGCAAAACAAAAAAAGATTCCAATCTCCTTTGATCCAAATATCAGACTGAAGCTTTGGTCAATCGAAGAAGCGAGAAGAGCGTATAAAGACATTCTTCCGCATGTTGATATCCTGCTGACTGGGTTAGAAGAGATCAGGTTAATAAGCGGGATGGAAGAAGAAGATGAACTTGCGCTTTTTGCCAGAGAATATGGCATCAGAGATTTGGTCTTAAAGGATGGCGCTAATGGATCAAAGCTATTCCGGGAGGGTATTTGGACACGGGCAGAGAGCTTCCGTGTGACTCCAGTTGATACAGTCGGAGCCGGAGATGGATTCGATGCAGGATACGTTTATGGCTGGCTGAACGGTTTCAGCAAGGAAAAGCTGCTTCAATTTGCGAATGGCGTAGGCGCCCTGGTTACAACCGTCTCAGGAGATAATGAAGGTCTTCCTTATCTAAATGAAGTAAACGCATTTATCAATAATGACCTTATTGTTGAAAGATAAGAGGTGGACAATGGATACAATTTTTACAATTCTCAAAGAAATGAGAGCAGTATGCTCACATGTCGATAAGAACGAATACGAATCTTTCGTAGCACTTTTAAAGAGTGACGCTCGTTTTTTCTTTACTGGAGAAGGTCGTTCAGGCCTAGTGGCAAAGGCGATTGCCATGCGTCTCATGCATAGCGGGAAAACGGTCTATGTTTTGGGAGAAACAACAACACCGGCCATTCAGAAAGACGATATATTAATCGTTTTATCTGGCTCAGCCAAAACAGGACAGACAATAAGTTTTTCTGAAAACGCCTTCAGGGCGGGGGCAAAAGTATTTTTAATAACCACTAATAAAGAGGCCATTCATCAGCCGTGCTTTACGGGGGGAATGCAAATTCCTGCGGCAACAAAATACCGCCATACAGGAGAACCGGATACGATTCAGCCTCTGGGAAATCAGTTTGATCAGGCCGCACATCTCATCTTAGATGCTGCAATTGTTGATAGTTTATCAGAAAGAAATTCGAACGAAGAAATGGTCAAGAAACATACCAACCTGGAGTAGGGGGATCATTATGTCTACTGTGACAATTCATCATGAAGAAGCTGAGAAGCTAGTAGTTCAGAAATTAACAGATGCTGGCTTGATACATGAACATGCAGAAAAAGTTGCGGAAATACTGGTTCATGCAGATTTAAGAAATGTTAACTCACATGGTGTACTTCGTACTGAACATTATGTGAATCGTCTAAATGCGGGAGGAATCAATCCCAATCCGGAGATTACATTCAATAAAACTGGTCCTGTGACAGGGGTAGTCGATGGCGATGACGGATTTGGACATGTCATTGCAGATGAAGCCATGAATCATGCCATCCAGATGGCAAAGGAAAATGGTGTGGGGATGGTAACAGCCATTAACAGCAGCCATTGCGGGGCACTTAGTTATTTTGTTCAAAACGCGGCAGAGCAAAACCTGATTGGAATTGCGATGACCCATACCGATAAAATTGTCGTGCCATTTGGAGGCAAAGATGCTTTCCTTGGAACCAATCCGATTGCCTATGGCGTTCCGGCAAAAACACAGAAACCATTCATCCTGGATATGGCAACATCGAATGTAGCTCTGGGGAAAATTCTTCAATATAAAGAAGAAGGAAAAGAAATTCCAGAAGGATGGGGTGTGGACGAGAATGGGGAAACCGTAAGAGATCCTTCCAAGGTCGTTTCACTTTCTCCGTTTGGCGGGCCTAAGGGCTATGGACTATCAATGATTGTCGATATCTTCTCAGGTTTGCTTGCAGGTGCAGCTTTTGGGCCGCATGTAGCCAAGATGTATGGAGACCTGGATAAGAAGCGGAAGCTTGGCCATTATTTCTGTGCAATTAATCCGGCATTCTTCACGGATGCAGAAGCATTCCTGGGAAATATGGATCAAATGATGGCAGAAATCCGTCAGGCCCCTCCAGCTCCCGGTTTTAAAAGTGTTCTTGTGACAGGTGAAATTGAACAAATGAATGAAGAAAGAAATCTCGAAAAAGGGATCACAATTGCTTCAACGGTACATCAGTTTTTAACAAACTAAATCTATAGAAAAAAAGGGGAGAAAAACAATGAAATTTAAGTGGTTATCCGGTGTTTTAGCTGCGACTTTGATGCTTAGTGCCTGCGGTTCTGGCGGTTCTAATGGGGCAAGTGGCGAGAAGCAAGAGGGAGAAGTAATCAAGTGGAAGTTTGGCCACTTGGCAGACGAGAATCACATTTGGCATAAAACAGCTGAGGAATTTGCAGATCTGGTTACTGAAAAAACAGACGGGCAAATTGAAATTCAAATTTTCCCGAATAACTCTCTTGGCGGAGAAACAGATACAATCAATGCCATTCAGGCGGGTACAGCTGACATGGTCATTTCAGGGGAAACCATGCAAAACTGGGCACCTAAAGCTGCTTTAATGGCAGTACCGTATGCCTTCCGTGATCTTGACCATGTAAAAACGGTTGTAGAAGGGGAAATCGGTGAAGAAATTGAAAAGGAAATCACTGAAAAAGTTGGCTTGACTCCTTTGTATTATCATACACGCGCTCCACGTAACTTGACTTCAAGTGAGCCTATTGAGGCACCATCTGATTTGAAGGGATTCTCAATGCGTGTACCAAATGTTCCATTGTTCCTGAAAGTTTGGGAAGCTGCAGGCGCTAAGCCGCAGGTTATGGACTTCAATGAAGTATTTACTGGCCTTCAGCAAGGAGTTATTAAAGGACAGGAAAATCCGGTTGACTTAATTCAGAGCGGCGGATTATATGAAGTTCAAAAGTATGTGAACCGTACAGAGCATGTATATTCATGGATTTATATCCTGATTGGGAACAAGCAGTTTGAGGCCCTGAATGATGAACAGAAAAAAGCTGTGACAGAAGCAGCTGCAGAAGCACAGGCATTTGGAGAAAAACTTTATGATGAGGAAATTTCAAAAATAGAGTCTGAGCTTGAAAGCGAAGGAATGGAGTTTGTTGATGTTGACCAGGATGCCTTCCGTGAAAAAATGCAGCCTGCGATTAAAGATAGCCTTAAGCCGGAACAGTATGAGCTTTATGAAAAAATTCTAGAGGTAGAATAATAGTCTTATTGGAACAAGTTAAAGGCACCGCTGACTATTTTGCCAGCTGTGCCTTTAATTAAAGGAAGGAATGAAAACATGAAGATTCGAATTTGGCTTGACCGAATATTAGCCTTCTTGACTGTTATGAGTTTTTCAGGGGTTATTATCGTGGTTACCATCCAAATCATGTCGCGCTATCTTCCCTACACAGCCATTTGGACGGAAGAGCTTACGCGATATTTGTTTATATACTCCATTTGCTTTGGGGCACCGCTAGCTTTGCTTCGAGGCGAGTTTATTAATGTGGATCTGATACTCGCAAAAATGTCACATGCTTTTCGCCGCTATTATGAAATTGGAATTTATTTGCTGATTATATTGCTAAGCGGGGTTCTCGTTAAAGAAGGATGGTTCTTTACACAGCTAGGGGGAAACCAGACTTCAGCTACAATGCCTTTTCAGATGTCGGTAATCCACGCTGCAATATTTATCATGAGTTCATTTTTATTATTGTATTCAATTGTCAAAATCATTAGGCTAATTCGAAATGAAGAAGACTTTAATTCACAAATGGGTGGTGGGGAGCTATGATGGCAGCCATTTTGTTTTTCTCGTTCATAATTCTGATATTCCTGGGCGTGCCAGTAGCATTCAGCCTTGGGCTGTCTTCACTTTTTTATTTAATTCTGGCTGATATCCCGTTAAGCATCATTCCGCAAAAAATGTTTGGAGGATTAAACTCCTTTGTTTTGCTCTGTATTCCCGGGTTTATTCTGGCAGGAAATTTAATGAATGCTGGCGGTATTACGGATCGCATCATTCAGTTTGCAAATAATTGCTTCGGCCATATCCGCGGGGGCCTTGGCTTAGCAAATGTAGGATCCTCAATGGGATTTGCAGGCATTTCAGGTACAGCATTGGCAGACACAGCCAGTATAGGAGCTATTCTTATTCCTGCGATGAAAAAAGAAGGGTACGGAGCAGGTTTTTCTGCAGCTGTAACGGCATCTTCATCAACGGTTGGCCCGATTATTCCTCCGTCTCTTCCAATGATTATCGTGGGGACACTTGCGTCAGTATCTATTGGCGACCTGTTTTTGGCCGGTGCTCTGCCAGGGATATTACTTGGACTGGGATTAATGATTCCAACCTATATTATTTCTGTTAAAAGAAATTATCCCAAAGGGGAAAGAAAGTCATTAAAGGAAATATGGAAAAGCTTCACTGGAGCGTTCTGGGCACTATTTATGACAGTTATCATTATGTATGGAATTCTCGGAGGCTACTTCACACCGACTGAAGCTTCTGTCATTGCAGTATTGTATGCCTTTGTCATTGGAATCTTCGTTTATAAAGAGCTTCCAATTAAAAAAATTCCGGAAATTATGCTCTCTTCCATGACAGGTACGGCTTCTATCATGCTTCTCGTAGGCTTTGCCAACCTGTTTGGCTGGATTATGGTAAGTGAGCAGATTCCTCAAATGGTTGCAGATGCAATACTGGGGATCTCTTCAAACTCAATTGTCGTTATTCTATTGATTAACTTGCTGCTGTTATTTGTTGGAACGTTCATGGAGACGATTGCGGCTCTAGTCATCCTATTCCCGGTGTTATTGCCAGTAGCGGCTTCCATCGGAATGGATCCGGTTCAATTTGGTGTCATGATGGTATTGAACCTTGTTATTGGACTTGTAACGCCTCCGGTTGGTGTATGTCTATTCGTAGCATCACAAATTGGCAAGATCTCAATTGGGAAAACAGCAAAAGAATTACTGCCATTTTTAGGTGTCAGTCTGGCAGTCTTAATGCTTGTGGCTTTTGTGCCGCAAATCTCACTGTTCCTTCCGAGTTTATTTGAATAGGGGGTAAAAGTATGAAAGCAGTTCAAATTCCAAGTGCAATGGAAATGGAAGTTATTGATATAGAAGCACCAGTTATAAGTGATCCCGATGAGGTCCTGGTGAAAGTGAAAAGGGTCGGAATATGCGGTTCTGATATGCATATTTACCATGGGACAAATCCACTTGCCACTTATCCAAGAATTGCTGGCCATGAAGTGGCTGGTGAAGTCGTTGATGTCGGGTCAAATGTTTCAGGAATGAAACCTGGTGACCATGTTGTAGTGGAGCCAATCCGCTACTGCGGAGAGTGCTACGCATGCCGGAAAGGGCGCCCGAATGTATGCCAGTCATTATCTGTTTTCGGTGTTCATGAAGATGGAGGCTTGCGGGAATTCTTCGTACTGCCTGAAAAACAGCTTCATGTTGTGAATTCATCTTTAGAATGGGATGAAATCGTATTGGCTGAACCCTACACCATTGGAGCTCAAGCTGTGTGGCGCGGGGGCGTTGAGGAAGGAGATACTGTATTCATCCAGGGAAGCGGCCCGATAGGCATATGCATTTTAAAAATGGCTAAGCTGCAGGGAGCAAGAGTCATCATCAGTGATTTGAAGCAGGAGCGACTGGCATTTGCAAAAGAAAATGGGGCAGATGAAATTATTAATGCATCGGAAGAGTCTGTAGAAGATCGGGTATTGGAATTGACAGATGGTGAAGGGCCAAATGTTGTGATTGATGCAGTATGTCTGCCTTCTACCTTTGAGCTTGGCGTAAATCTTGTATCGCCTGCCGGCACAGTAGTTGTGCTGGGGTTTGATGAACGGCCATCATCCATTCCGCAGCTTCCAATCACTAAAAAAGAAGTAACCATTGTCGGTTCACGGCTTCAGACAAACCAATTTGAAAAGGTTGTATCTCTGCTGAATGCAGAAAAGCTTCAATCAAACGGTTTTATTACCCACCATTTTCCGATAAGTGAAGTGAAGGAAGCATTCCAATATGTAGAGAACAATCCTGACCAGGTTCGAAAAGCAGTTATTGTTTTCGATTAAGGGGAGATTAGATGAACTTAAAAATAGAGAAACTTAATCAGCTGACAGAATCGAAAGTGGTTGCAGTTGTGCGCGGAAAAACACCTGAAGAAGCGATTGAAATTTCTGAGGCAGCCATAGCAGGAGGTTTTCGTGCTATTGAAGTGACTTATACTACACCTGAGGCGGAAAAAGTGTTTCAGACTTTAAGAGGCTCAGACGGTATAATCGGGGCTGGGACAGTTCTGGATTCGGAAACAGCCCGTCATGCTATTTTAAATGGGGCGGAATTTGTAGTGAGTCCGCATTTTGATAAGGATATAGCCTTGCTTTGCAATCGATACAGCATTCCATATCTTCCTGGATGCATGACCATAACTGAAATCGTGACAGCTCTCGAATACGGCTGTGACATTGTAAAGCTGTTTCCGGCAAATCGCTTTGATCCATCATTTATCGGTGCAGTCAATGGACCCCTGCCTCAGGTGAGCATCATGCCCACTGGCGGTGTGAATCTGGATAATGTCAGTGCGTGGCTTGAAGCTGGCGCTGTCGCAGCCGGTATTGGAAGTGACTTAAACAAGGCTTACAAAGCCGGCGGCAAAGAGTCGGTAAAAGCACTTTGTGAAAAATATGTCGAAGCAATTAAGGGAGGCGGCGGAAAATGAATATGACTTTTCGCTGGTATGGAAGGGATAATGATACCGTAACTCTTGAACAAGTGAAACAGATACCCAATGTGAAAGGAATCGTTTGGGCCCTTCACAGAAAACCTGTCGGGGAAGTTTGGGAAACAGATGAGATTAAATCGGAAGTTGAGTATATAAAGTCCTTTGGGTTTCATGCAGATGTGGTGGAAAGTGTTAATATACATGAATCTATTAAGCTTGGAAACAATGAAAGGGACCTACATATAGAAAATTATAAGAAAACCATTCGGAACCTGGGTGAATTTGGGGTTAAAGTTATTTGTTATAACTTCATGCCTGTCTTTGATTGGACGCGGACTGACTTATACCGTGCACTTCCAGATGGCTCAACGGCATTGTTTTATGAAAAAAACAAAGTGGAAAATCTGGATCCGCAGGATTTAATTAAAACGGTTTCCGAGGCTTCTGATTTGACTCTTCCTGGCTGGGAGCCTGAGAAAATGTCCCGGATTAAAGAGTTATTTGCAGCGTATCAGGATATAACGGCAGAGGACTTGTGGGATAACCTGCAGTATTTCCTAAAGGAAATACTGCCAGTGGCAGAAGAAGCAGGCATCAAGATGGCAATCCACCCGGATGATCCGCCCTGGTCCATTTTTGGCCTGCCGCGTATCATGACCGGAGAAGAAAGTCTGCAGAAACTCCTATCTATTTCCAGCTCTCCCTCCAATGGCATTACATTTTGTACAGGATCTCTAGGAGCTAATCCGCAAAATGACATGGTTGACCTGGCAAGAAAATTTGTCGCAAGATCACCATTTGCACATATCCGAAATGTAAAGATATTCGACAATGGCGATTTTATTGAAACTTCTCATCTAACAGCAGATGGTTCCATCAATATTAAAGGGGTCGTCAAGGAGTTATCAGAGATTCAATATGAGGGGTACGTGCGTCCTGACCACGGCCGGCATCTTTGGGGTGAAGAATGCAGACCGGGATATGGTTTATATGACCGGGCTCTTGGGATCATGTATCTTCACGGATTATGGGATGCCTATCAATCTGAGAAATAAGGAGAATGCGAATGTTTCCAATACATGAAAATTTAAATGCAAAAACAGCTGTGATTACGGGCGGAAGCGGCGTGCTTTGCTCGGAAATGGCCAGGGAGCTCGCAAGGCATGGGGTGAAAGTGGCGATTCTAAATCGTACGGCAGAAAAGGGAGCTGCAGTATCGGCTGAAATTGAAAAAGCAGGGGGAACAGCGATTGCTGTTGCAGCAGACGTCTTAGACCGTGAATCCCTGGAAAAAGCAAGGGAAGAAGTGATCAGCCACTTTGGACAGGTAGATATATTAATTAATGGGGCAGGCGGGAATCACCCGGATGCCATTACATCTGTAGAAACCTATAATGCGGAGACTTCTTCTGAGAAGTCCTTCTTTGATATGGATGAGAAAGGCTTTTCCCATGTATTTGCCAGCAACTTTACAGGGACTTTTTTAGCCAGCCAGGTTTTTGGCAAAGAACTGCTAAAGCAGGAATCGCCTATCATTATTAATATCTCATCAATGAGTTCCTACTCGCCAATGACAAAAGTGCCTGCCTATAGTGCAGCCAAATCAGCCATTAATAATTTTACAATGTGGATGGCTGTGCATTTCGCAGAAACAGGGTTGAGGGTAAATGCAATTGCACCGGGCTTTTTCTTAACAACTCAAAACCGCAATTTATTATTGAATGAAGATGGTTCCCATACGGCCAGATCAGAAAAAATTATTGCTCATACACCAATGAAAAGATTTGGCCAGCCAAAAGATTTGCTTGGTGTGCTGCTGTGGCTTGCTGACGAAGAATATTCTGGTTTCGTAACGGGTGTTACGGTACCAGTTGACGGCGGCTTTATGGCATACTCAGGAGTTTAATATGAAAAATAAGCCACAGGAAGTATTCCTGTGGTTTTTGTTTCAGGCTGCTTCCTTATAAAAATACAATTCTAAAAGAAGGAGAATAGAAGTGAAAATTCAGCTTGCACTTGACCGCTTAACCGAGCAGGAATGTTTCCGTATCGCAGATGAAACTAGTGACAATATCGATTGGATTGAGATCGGGACGGGCGTTATTAAAGAATATGGTATGAAGATAGTTCGGGAAATGAAGGCTGCTTATCCAGAAAAAACAATTGTGGCGGATATGAAAACTTGTGACGCAGGAAAACATGAGGCAGAACAGGCCTTTAAAGCAGGGGCGGACGTTATGACTGTGATGGGCTTTTCACATAACAGCACGATCAAACAGGCATTAGAGATTGCAAATGATGCTAATAAAAGAATTATGATTGATTTGCTGGGAATTAAGGACGCCAAAAGAGTTAAGAGCCTATATGATTTGGGAGCGGACTTATTTTGTCTCCATATAGGAAAGGATATGCAGAAAGAGGGTTCTATAGCGGATCCCGCTTTATTCAGACTTGTTAAAGGGTTAAATGATATCGAAGTCGCTATTGCAGGCGGGATTTCAGAAAAAACAATCGGGGAATTGAAGGATAGTATTGCTGATGTTGTCATCGTTGGAAGTGCCATTACAGGTAATCAAGCACCAAAAGAAGCCAGCTCAGCAATAAGGAACAAACTAGAAAAATGACAGCAGCCCCCGAAATTGGGGGCTGATTCTGCTCATCTATTATTCATACTCCGCCAAAATCTCTTCAATCGTAAACTTAATTCCATAATAAACAAATAAAGCAGCCATGGATGCCGGATAGCCGAAGCGGTTGCCTTCTTCATCAGGAAGGAGCCCTTTAGCAAGCTTCAAATCAATATGGACATCGGCTAAATCAGAGATGTTAACATTGTTTTCCGCCTTAACTGTGCTCACAGCCACAAAGGGAATTCCTTTTTCAGACAAAGATTTTGCCAGAGCAGCAGCGTCTTTGTCATCTGAATGTCTTGAGAAGATGATCACTCTGTCTGTTTCTGCGACTTTCGCATCACTTTCCAAAATCGCTGCATCTCTAAGCGGTTCCTGGCTATGAACGGCTTCATAGCCAATGGCAGCCATTTCTTTAGTACCGTAAATATATATTTTTCCATCACCGGCGGCAGCTTGAGCCAATAGGCGTGCGCTGTCCTCGATGGAAAACTCCTCTTTTTCCTGAAGTCTTTTAAACAGCCCTGTCAGCTGGGTAGAAAACATCTTAAGCAATTATTTCACTCCTTCGGTCACTGCACTTAGCGGTTCTATTATAGTGAAAAGGGAGGAAAAGGTAAAATATTCACATTTGAAATTGCAAAAACCAGCAGGAATAATCATGTTTCACAGAGAAATTAGCTGTAGGAGAATGTATAGTTAAGTGACCTGCAGTCATAATTCAGTATGGTTTTAAACCTAAGTGCTTTTAATACGACAGGAAGAGGTGGCTTGATGAAAGGGAAAATTTTAATTGTAGATGATCAGTTCGGAATCCGTATTTTGCTTAATGAGGTACTACAGAAAGAAGGGTACGAAACATACCAGGCTGCCAATGGAGTCCAGGCTCTCGACATTGTTTCCAAGCATTCGCCTGATCTTGTTCTTCTCGACATGAAAATACCGGGAATGGATGGGATTGAAATCTTAAAAAGAATGAGAGTGGTGGATAAAGATATCCGCGTCATTATCATGACTGCATATGGCGAGCTCGATATGATTCAGGAGGCCAAGGATCTCGGAGCTCTTACTCACTTTGCGAAGCCATTCGATATCGATGACATCAGGGCAGCGGTAAAGAAATATTTGCCTGTGCCTAACTCGAAATAATCCAAAATTATCCGTTTTTAAGCTGAAATTCCATCGCTATAAAAATGATAGCGTTTGCTTTATGACAATTAACAAAAACGCTCTGGAATAATGGCTTTTCTAAGTCCTTTTTGGTATGATAACAGATGAATTCCAAAGGATCGTATCTGTTTAGCGGACTATTTTAAGGGTACATATTCGATAGTGTTAAGGGGAAAACTTTAACAGTATTTAGTCTGATGAACTTAAACGATTATCAATAAGGAGGAAGAAAAATGCCTTTAGTTTCTATGACTGAAATGCTGAATAAAGCAAAATCAGAAGGCTATGCAGTAGGTCAATTTAACTTAAACAACCTTGAGTTCACTCAAGCTATCCTGCAGGCGGCAGAAGAAGAAAAGTCACCGGTTATCCTTGGTGTTTCCGAAGGTGCTGCACGCTACATGGGCGGTTTCAAAACGGTTGTAAAGATGGTTGAAGGACTGCTGGAAGATTACAAAATTACCGTTCCAGTGGCTATCCACTTAGATCACGGTTCAAGTTTTGATAAATGTAAAGAAGCGATCGATGCAGGCTTCACATCTGTTATGATCGATGCTTCTCATGATCCATTCGAACAAAACGTTGAGACTACTTCTAAAGTAGTTGAATATGCACATTCAAAAGGCGTTTCAGTTGAAGCAGAGTTAGGAACTGTCGGCGGACAGGAAGACGATGTTGTAGCTGATGGCGTTATTTATGCTGATGCTAAAGAATGTGAAGAACTGGTAAAACGCACAGGCATCGACTGCCTTGCTCCGGCACTTGGTTCTGTTCATGGCCCATACAAAGGTGAGCCAAACCTTGGCTTTGCTGAAATGGAAGAGATCGGAAGCCTTACAGGTGTTCCTTTAGTTCTTCATGGCGGAACTGGAATTCCAACAAAGGATATCCAAAAGTCCATCTCTTTAGGAACCGCAAAAATCAATGTAAACACTGAAAACCAAATTGCTTCTGCAAAACGCGTTCGCGAAGTATTGGCAGCAGATACAGAAGTATACGATCCACGCAAATACTTAGGACCGGCACGCGAAGCGATTAAAGAAACTGTAATCGGCAAAATGCGCGAGTTCGGTTCTTCAAACAAAGCATAATTAATATCATTGCATAAGAAACCGCTTCTGGATTTAGGGGCGGTTTCCCTGTATTTTATCCGGCGGTTCGCTGAGTGCCTGCTGGCGGAATTTCTGCATCCAAATGTAAGGCTTTACAGAATCACAACTTTATTTAATAATACATAGATATCCGCAGCATTAATTATCAAAATATTAAACAAGGTGGGATTATTATGAAGTTTTTCATCGATACAGCAAACATGGACGAAATTAAAGAGGCATATGCCCTTGGGGTAGTAGCAGGAGTAACAACCAATCCATCATTGGTGGCAAAGGAAAAGAATGTATCCTTCCCTGACCGTCTGCGTGAAATCACGGACCTGGTGCCAGGCTCAGTAAGTGCAGAGGTTATCGCCCTTGATGCAGAAGGCATGATTAAAGAAGGAAGAGAGCTTGCAGCGATTGCACCTAACATCACAATAAAAGTCCCAATGACCCCCGATGGTCTAAAAGCAGTAAGTGCTTTTTCAAAAGAAGGCATTAAAACAAATGTAACTTTAATCTTCAGTGCAAACCAGGCGCTGCTTGCTGCAAGAGCAGGTGCTACATACGTTTCTCCATTCCTTGGACGTTTGGACGATATTGGCCATAACGGTCTGGATCTCATTTCCACAATCGCAGAAATCTTTGCAATTCATGACATTGATACAGAAATCATTGCCGCTTCCATCAGACATCCTCAGCATGTGACGGATGCTGCATTAAGAGGAGCCCATATCTCGACAGTTCCTTATAAAGTCATCCAGCAATTATTCAACCATCCTCTTACAGATAAGGGAATCGAAGCATTCCTGGCAGACTGGAACTCAAGAGGATAAGGCTTTCTTCGGAAAAATAACTCTAGGAAACTGGCTTTGTTTATTTGTACTTTGAGAGCTGTCTAGCGCAAGTGCCTGCCCCCTCGAGGTGTCGGGGGTGGGCAAGGCGCTTGCGTTTTTCTTGAGCAAAGCCAGCCCCTTCACTTGTACCCCGGCTTTTAGTGCTTCTTTCTTAATTTTAACTTTTTTTGAATACAATACATGAGATTTGATTTTTCGTGTAAACTATAGGATAAAGATAATGTCGGAATCTGTAAAAAACACATGGAAAATTGTTCCTTATTCATCTTGCAATGTTGCAAAATGCAGATACATGATAATATGTAAGTGCATATTTTCCCAAAGACTATTTTTCCGATATTAAAAATAGACAAGCCTATTTGGTTTCTTATAGAATCTGGGGCTATTTTCTGGCGGAATTGGTTAGAAAAGTAGTGTGTAGCTTTTGGTGTAAGGGCTATCAATTTTTTAAATATTGAAGTCAAATGTCAGCATGTGTGTTTAACAACGGCTTAGAAGGGAGTTACAAATGGAAAAGCTAATGATTGCAGGCGGATATCCATTAAAAGGAACAGTCCGGATCAGCGGAGCGAAGAATAGTGCAGTAGCATTGATTCCAGCTACCATTTTAGCGGAATCGCCTGTGACAATTGAAGGTTTGCCGGATATTTCGGATGTACAAATTCTAAAAGATTTGCTTGAAGAAATAGGGGGCACTGTTGAATTCTCCGGAAATGATATGACAGTAGATCCCTCTTCCATGATTTCCATGCCTTTGCCGAACGGAAAAGTGAAAAAATTACGCGCTTCCTATTATTTAATGGGAGCGATGCTCGGCCGATTCAAAAAAGCGGTTATTGGACTTCCTGGCGGATGCCATCTGGGGCCAATGCCGATTGACCAGCATATTAAAGGTTTTGAAGCTCTTGGCGCGCGTGTGACCAATGAGCAGGGAGCCATTTACCTTCGTGCCGATGAGCTCCGCGGAGCCCGTATTTATCTCGATGTTGTCAGCGTTGGAGCAACCATCAATATCATGCTTGCCGCTGTCAGGGCAAAAGGCAGAACGATTATCGAAAATGCTGCAAAAGAGCCTGAAATCATTGATGTTGCTACGCTTTTAACCAATATGGGTGCGAAAATCAAGGGTGCCGGCACAGATGTGATCCGCATCGATGGCGTAGATCAGCTGCATGGCTGCCAGCATACGATTATCCCAGACCGGATTGAAGCGGGAACCTATATGATCGTTGGTGCAGCGGCCGGAGAAGGTGTGCTGATTGACAATGTAATCCCCCATCACCTTGAGTCCCTAATAGCAAAGCTTCGCGAAATGGGCGTTCAGGTTGAAACGAACGACGACCAGGTATTTGTCGGGCCAGCTGAGAAAATGAAAGCAGTGGATATTAAAACGCTTGTTTATCCTGGCTTCCCCACAGATCTTCAGCAGCCGCTGACTTCTCTGTTAACTGGTGCAGAAGGGACAAGCATGGTTACGGATACCATTTATAGTGCCCGTTTCAAGCATATTGATGAGCTGCGCAGAATGAATGCCAACATTAAAGTTGAAGGACGCTCGGCGATCATCAATGGGCCAATCCAGCTTCAGGGCGCTAAAGTTAAGGCGAGCGATTTGCGCGCAGGCGCAGCACTGGTAATTGCCGGTTTGATGGCTGAGGGAGTTACTGAAGTCACAGGCTTAGAGCATATCGACAGAGGCTATAGCCATCTTGTTGAAAAGCTGAATGGACTTGGTGCCACAATCTGGCGCGAAGAAATGAGCAAAGAAGAAATGGAACAAATGAAGAACGCATAAATAGAGAAACATCATCTTGAGATATTGACAGCTGACTGATGATTGCTTGGGCCAAAGCTTAAGTGACATCAGCAGACAAATATAAATTAAGGCGGGCTTTTGCGGTGCCGGCGGTAAAGACCCGGTCCGCATTCGCCATGCTGCCAGCCTTAGAATCCGGGGAGGAAGAATCGATGGAAAGAAGTTTGTCAATGGAATTAGTTCGCGTAACGGAAGGTGCCGCTTTAGCATCAGCACGCTGGATGGGCCGCGGATTAAAAGATGAAGCGGATGATGCCGCTACTTCTGCAATGAGAGATGTATTCGATACGGTGCCAATGAAGGGAACAGTCGTTATCGGGGAAGGCGAAATGGATGAAGCGCCAATGCTTTATATCGGGGAAAAGCTTGGAACAGGCTATGGCCCGCGTGTAGATGTTGCTGTTGATCCGCTTGAAGGCACTAACATCGTTGCATCCGGCGGCTGGAATGCCTTAGCTGTTCTTGCGGTAGCTGACCACGGAAATCTTCTGCATGCTCCGGATATGTACATGGACAAAATTGCAGTTGGTCCTGAAGCAGTTGGACAAATTGATATTAACGCTTCTGTTTTGGATAATTTGAAAGCGGTCGCAAGAGCAAAAAACAAAGATATCCAGGATGTCGTGGCTACAGTGCTTAACCGTGAGCGCCATGAGCACATCATCAGCCAGCTTCGCGAAGCAGGTGCCCGAATTAAGTTAATTAATGACGGGGACGTAGCTGGAGCCATTAATACAGCTTTTGATGAGACAGGTGTAGATATCCTGTTCGGATCAGGCGGAGCACCAGAAGGCGTATTGGCAGCTGTAGCCCTTAAGTGCCTTGGCGGAGAGATTCAAGGAAAACTTCTTCCGCAAAATGACGCAGAGGCTGAGCGCTGCTTGAAGATGGGCCTCGATATTAATAAAGTCCTTCTTATGGAAGACCTGGTAAAAGGCGATGATGCCATTTTTGCTGCCACAGGCGTAACAGACGGAGAGCTTCTGAAAGGCGTACAGTTTAAAGGCTCATATGGTTCGACCCATTCG
>NZ_CAXQGS010000030.1:0-37324 GCF_964223445.1 Cytobacillus sp. | reverse complement strand
GTATTCAATTAAACTAATATATCATTTACTTGCCGATATGCAAAAGAAATGATGGAACCTGCATGGTTCCACCAAAGTCAATAGGGTTAATTCCGCAGAAGTATGAGATAATGTGTTAATAACACTTTATATGTTAAAGAAAGAGGGATCAGCGTGAAGCGCAGAAATAAGTTTGAGCATAATGATATTGTGATTCTGATTGACACGGGAGAGAAAGTTACGATCAACAAAACCTGTTATGTGGCGAAAATGAAGAAATACACATATACAATTAAAGAAAAACCAAAAATGTTTTATTTTGAAGAGGAAATGAAGGAGCTTCTTTAGAAAAGTACTATAGAATAGTAAAATTTTTATCCGCAAATGCCCAGTTCTGCGGAAAACGCAAGCTTATTTGCCAGTATGTCATCCCTAAAAGATTATACTGGTCAATTAATTTATATTTTTCTGTAATGCTGCGGATATCTTCAAACCAGACCACATGTTCTTCTTCTCCGTTCCAATATCGGAACCATGGGGATGCTGCATAAGCATCGAATTGAATAATTGCTCCTCTGCTTATAGATAAATTCTGAATGGCTTGCATGGAAAATGAGCGGGTTAGATTATCCGCTGTTCTCCAGTCATATCCATATAATGGCAAAGCTATTTGCAGTTTTTTCGGGTCAATCTGGGTGATCGAATATTTAATGACTTCTTCCACCCACCATAGTGGAGCGACGGGATTAGGAGGACCGGTGGGATAACCATAGTCCATGGTCATGACTGCAACAATATCGGCACCCTCTCCAATTGCTTTATAATCATATGCCCCTATTATCCGGTTTGCCGGGATATCTTCAGTCTTAGCATGTACATTGACATGAAGAACTTTTGGCCCTAAGGCATTCTTTAATTCTTTAATGAATGAATTGAAATCCTGGCGCCTTAATGGCGGGATAAATTCAAAATCAAGACTGATGCCTCCATATCCTTTTTGAGTGACAAAATTTATCAGGCTTAAGATTAAGTTCCTCCTATTTGCCGGACTTTCAAGCACCCCGCCAATCAGTTCTGCATTAAATTCACCTTGTGCAAGATTTCTGATCATCAGCAGCGGAATGACATTCAGCCGGCGGCTTTCTGCCAATATAGCTGTATCGTCCAATTCAATATATGCGTAACCTTCCCTTGTTAAAGAATAGGCAGAAATGGCGATGTAGGTTAAGTACTTTGCTGTTTCCCTGAAAGCGGGTAAAAAAATATCAGGAGAATACGGGACTATGAACCCTAATGTTTCCAATACTAATCTGCTTGGTGATGGAATATTTATCCTCTGTCCGATATATAGCCCCTCCGGCCTTATCTCCGGGTTTGCTGACAGTATAGCATTAATTGTAGTTTGATAACGCTGGGAAATGCTCCATAATGTATCTCCCGGCTTTACAAGATAAGACCTGATAACTGGTCCGCTTACCGGAATGTATAGCGCTAAACCAGGGATGATACCAGGTCCATTCTCAAGGCCATTAGCCGTTCTTATATCCTGGATAGGAACCTTATACCTTTGAGAAATGGTCCAAAGGCTATCGCCTGCCTGAACGATATGAATCCCCATAATGCACCTCTTTTCACTTGCTTTTAAACAGTTTATGGGGGGGGCAAGCCTGAATAGTACCAACTGAGAAATCCAGCCCAATATTAAAATGGTTTTTAAGTTTATCCGGGGACTGATCGCTGGATGAAGGAGGCATTTTAGTTAGCACAAAAAACAAGTGGCTTCAAGAATTCTTGATAGCCACTTTCTCATTTCGCATTAAATCATTACTGATAATCCGCTTCATGCCCGCTCAGGGAATCCATGTGGCTGGCAATCATTGCAATGATTGTGCTTGCCTCTTCTTTGCTGAAGATAAAGTGATCTTCATCTTTGATCATTTCTTCGTCATCTGTCCAAATGCGATTAACTCTGCGAAGGACTCCATCACCGGTTTCCTGCACCACTCCAAACTGATAGGATACCTCCACTTCGTCTTCCTTGAAAAAGGCAGTTACTTCAGGAGTTTCCCACTCTACATCAACTTCTTCAAAGACATCACCTTCGCCGTCAAAAGCATATTCGCCGGCAATGTCGAAATCTTCCTCTTCTGAAACATATATTTCTTCCTCATCTTCAAATTCAAAATGATCCTCATCTTCAACGTTCATATAATCGTGAAGGCTTTCGTGGACTGTATCGATGATGTCTTCAATATCAAAAAGCATCGTTTTCGAAGTATGTCCAAGTTCAAAATCAAAGTCTTCTACATAGAATTCTTCATTATGCGGATCAAAGAAAAGTGTGCAAAAATATTCTCTATCATTATCACTGGTTTCAATAAAAAACTCCATTCTGGGATGCTTGGCACCCCGGTCAATCGACATATGGCCAATCTGATCATATTTACTGCAAATCGATTCAAGATGGTCCTGCAACTCACCGCTTACTCTGTCAAACCATTCAAGTGACATGCTGCATCCCTTCCTCTCAAGGTTTTTCTCACACCTATTTTGCCCATTCGCTATTTATTAAGTATGGGATTATTACCCAATTGAATGGGCCGGGGGATCTCGCTTGATAAACAAAAAGGCACCCAAAACCATGTGGGTGCCAGAAAGAAAAAATTAAACCTGCAGTCCATAGTTGCGGCAAAGAGCTGCCAAACCGCCTGAGAAGCCGCTGCCAATGGCATTGAACTTCCAGTCATTCCCATGGCGGTATAATTCACAGAAAACCACTGCTGTTTCAATGGAAAAATCCTCTCCAAGATCAAAACGCAGCAGCTCCTGATTATTGGATTCATCCACTAATCTTACGAATGCATTGGAAACCTGGCCGAAATTTTGCTGCCTTGATTCTGCATCATGAATCGTAACAGTTATGCCAATACGATGAACATGTGAAGGTATTTTGGTAAAGTCGACAACAAGCTGCTCATCGTCGCCGTCTCCTTCACCTGTACGGTTGTCTCCTGTATGTATAACTGCTCCGCTTGGATGCTGCAGATTATTATAGAAAATAAAATCATGATCGTTTACACATTTACTGGTGTCATCAGCAAGAAATGCAGAGGCGTCAAGGTCGAAATCATGTCCGCCGCTATATCTGTTCGTATCCCAGCCCAGTCCGATAATGGCTTTAGTCAGGCCAGGATTTGTTTTAGTCAGATCAATTCTTTGACCTTTTGATAATTGAATACCCAAGATAATCACTCCTTCATAACACAAATCCTTTTTTCACGACAGATCATTGATATGTGGGGAATTTACCCTAAAGAGGAAGCCAGGAAAAGCGGCTGCTCTGCCTGGCAATAATGAAACTTAACCTATCTGCAGACCGAAGTCAGTCGCAATACGGGCAAGTCCTCCCTGATAGCCTGAACCAACGGCAGAAAATTTCCATTCTCCATTATGACGGTATAATTCGCCCACAACAATGGCCGTTTCAATGGAGAAGTCTTCTCCTAAATCATAACGGATTAATTCTTCATTTGTTTCTTCATTAATGATTCTTGCAAATGCATTGGAAACCTGTCCAAAATTTTGACCGCGGCCCTCGCCATCATGAATCGTAATGACAAAGGAAATCTTCTCAATGGAAGCAGGAACAGCGCTAAGGTTAACTTTGACTTGCTCGTCATCACCATCTCCCTCACCTGTTCTGTTATCTCCTGTATGCAGGACCGAGCCGTTGCCGCCTTCAAGCTGGTTGTAGAAAATAAAATCTTTATCAGATGCACACTTGCCGTTTGCATCTAATAAAAATACACTGGCATCAAGGTCAAAGTCCAATCCTCCATCATATTTATTCGTATCCCAGCCGAGTCCAACTATTACATTAGACAACCCAGGATTAGTTTTTGTTAAATCAATTTTCTGCCCTTTCGATAAAGAAATACCCAACGTTCATCCATCCTTTCAAGTTCAATAATTTTACAAGAACTATCGCAATCATATTTGCGACTAAAACTATGTACCCTTTAAGTGTAAACGTTTCAATAGAAATCGTAAACCGATTTGCCATTGGGCTGGGAAAAAAGTTTCAATCCCTCCATACATATCTTCATGGATAATTCTGTTCCTTCCTTTTTTGCCGGTCATTCTTTATAATATCTTGTTGGATAGCTGGATATTAGAAAAGGGGTGAAGGCGTATGGCCGAGCTAAAGCAGCTGATTTTTTTTGATTTTGAAATGCTATGCAGCAAAAATGGTATGCTTTTTGAAGATATGGAGGCCATTCGCCTTGGTGCTGTAAAATTTGAACTTGAAACGGGTAAGGTTACTGGATTTGACAGCTTCATCCGTCCGCAGCAGGACTCACCGCTAAGCCCATTCTGCAAGGAATTGACGGGGATATCCGACTCTGATCTCAAAACAGCAGATGACTTTTCTGAGGTGTTTAAAGATTTTCTCTTTTGGGTCGGCGGAGTAAAAAAAACAAGATTTTTTTCCTGGTCAACCAGTGACATCTTAAGATTGAAAGCCGATGCATTCAGGCATAATCTTCCGCAGGCAACTATTGATAAAATTACTAAAAGATATGTCAACTTTCAGGCTATTTTTACAAAAAGAGCTTCCCGGACTGCAGCTTCAGTTGAAAAAGCATTGTCATTCTATGAGCTTTCTTTTATCGGCGAACCGCATCATCCCATGTTTGACGCTTATAATACTTTACGGATATATCAATCATTTGAAGAACAGGATGTAAAGACTGATTTAATTATGCTGCAGCAGTTTATATTTCAGGAAGATGAACTCCCTCCTATTGAAAGACTCAGCCAGGAACTTAAGAATATTTTCCAAAAAGACTTGATAGAATTCTACTCCCATTTAAATGATGCATTTCGTATGAAGGATGCCTGGAAATTGATAAAGAAAACTAAAAAACTTGTTGAAAAATATGAGAATATCCTTCTCAGCTGTTCAGGCATTTTTGATGAAGATATAACTTCTAACGTTGAGGAATTAATCACTTTTTATCAGGAACTTCAAACAGCCTACAAAGAGCATTGTTCCGACACATCAAAAATTATGATTCTGCATGAGCAAATGGTTGAACCGCTGCAGAAAATATGCGGATAAAATGAGGCGACAAATCAGTTGCCTCTTTTTTTTATGCTGAAAGATTAATTCGGTTCAGCACCCTTTGTGATGCTGATCTTTTAACTTGGTATTCTTTGAAATTTTAGAGATAATAACAATGCAAATAAAATTGGGAGCTGATACGTTTGGATAGAGTGCAGATGGCAGAGGATCTGTCGTTTTCAAGAATCGTACATGGTCTATGGAGACTGGCTGACTGGAAAGTTTCAGATGAAGAAATAATCACTTTAATAGAAAGGTGCTTTGAGCTGGGTATAACGACATTTGATCATGCCGATATTTATGGCAGCTATACATGTGAAAGCCTGTTTGGAAGGGCTCTTGAGAAAAAGCCGGAGCTCCGCGAAAAAATGGAAATTGTAACGAAATGCGGGATTGTACTCCAATCACCAAACCGCCCTGAGCATAAATCCCATCATTACAATACTGGAAAAAACCATATTATTGCTTCGGTTGAGAAGTCTTTGCAAAATCTGAAAACAGATTACATAGATACCTTGCTCATTCATCGTCCCGATCCTTTTATGGATCCGGAAGAAGTTGCTGAGGCATTTTCAGCTTTAAAGGCTGCCGGCAAGGTAAGGCATTTTGGAGTATCCAATTTTAAAAGCCATCAGTTTACAATGCTTCAGTCATACCTTGATATGAATCTGATTACAAATCAAATTGAACTTTCTGCTTATCATCTGGAGAATTATGAGGATGGCACATTAAATCTGTGCATGGAAAAAAGAATCGCTCCGATGGCCTGGTCCCCTTTGGCCGGCGGCAAAATTTTTAGCGGTACTGAAGAAAAATCGGCACGCCTTAGAGCAGCATTACATAAAGTCGCAGAGGAAATCGGGGCAAGTGATATTGATGAAGTTTTATTTGCCTGGCTATTAAATCATCCTGCCCGAATCATGCCAATTGTCGGATCCGGCAAGATTGAAAGAGTTGAACGTGCAGCCGGGTCATTATCTTACAAACTTAACAGGGACCAGTGGTTTGAGATTCTTCAAAGTTCAATGGGGCATGATGTGCCTTAATACATACAAACAGCCCTATTCCTTTGAGAATAGGGCTGTTTGCTGCATTTATTGGAAAACGCTGTTGAAAGCAGGAGCAGATAGTTCCACTTCTTTAAAAACTTTAGTCATTGAATTGATATACTCCTCTTTAAATGGCTCGGCTTCCGCCATGTCCTCAGATCCTGCTTTTACCAGCTCAGCTTTTTTAGCATAGTATTGAGATAAGCTATCAACTGCAGCTTCAATATCCTTAGTGTAGTCTGTTAATTCTTCTGGTACTGACACGGCTTTCGCTTCCTTTTCAAAAGCTGCAGCTGCTTCAGCCGGATCCTGACCTTCAGCGGTCAAGTTTGCATCGGTGTTTCGGATTACTTTTGTCACTTCTCCCTGATAGTTTAGCAGAGCCGAGCGCACTTCTTTCGCTTCATCAGCGGCCTCTGTCTCTGTCGCCTCTGCTGCCGGCTCTTCTTTTTCTTCCCCTTTAGAAGCTTCTTCGTTTGAGCATGCTCCAAGCATTAGTGTCAGTACAGCTGCTGAAAGCAAGAACGATAATTTCTTCATGTAATGATCCTCTCCTTCTTTTTGTTTTAGAGGTAGTTTTGGTTGGTCCCCTATGTAGTCAGATCCATGACATTTACTGCCAATTTACTGACAATTAATAATTTACCTATTATTTCAATTTTTTGCAATACTTTTATTGCGATTTACGAAATTTTTTCCAGGGAGCGGGAGCATCATGCTCATTTGTGTGTCCCAATATCAAATTTCAAATGTTTAGGCTTTTATAGGATAGTGCCCATCCATCTCAAAAAGGGCTGGCATAGCCTATTAAAAAAGTGAAAATGAGGAGTGTTCCTATGGCCAAACAATCAAATGAGGCTGTATTCCCTAAGCTTTATCTAAGCCATCCAGATACTGTTTCCAATCAGGGTACTTATCGCCTCAACTATCTCCAGGAGGTTTTGAAAGAACAGCAAGCTGTTAATACCCGATTATCTGAAACATATGACAATATGAAAAATCAGCTCGATGATTCCTTTACTGACATGAGTAAACTCGTAAAAAGAGCAGCTGGTAAACAAAATAATCATATTGAGCATTTGGCAGCTAAGCTTAAAAAGCAGGATGCTTTTTTAATGAGTTTTCTGGAAATGATGAACCAGCGCGAAAAGGAAAATGATACTTTGAATAAAAGGCTGGCTGCATTGGAGGAAATAAATAATGCAATACTGGAAACTCTTGAAAATGAAGAGCCGGTAAATCAGAAGATACTTGAACATGTATCATTCCAGGAAGCGGAAACTCAGGCACTTTCCCGAAAGTTTGATAAATTTGACGATTTTACTGAGGAAGCTGTTTCAAATTTTAAAGCACAGGGAGAAATGAATGCAGAATTATGCAAAAAGCTTGACGTACAGGAGGTATTTCATAATACCGTAATGGAACGTTTAGAGCAGCAGTTTACTGCATTTTCAGAGGAAGCTGAGAAAAAGTTTAAAACACAGGAGCAAATGAAAGAAGAATTAAACAAACAGCTTGGTGTACAGGAACAGGCAAGCAAGTCGATAATGGAACGCTTAGATCGACAGGAAGCAATCACAGAAAAAATCAGCAGGCAAGTAGACAATCTTAAATCGGCTGTCTACGAGAGGGCCTCCCACCTTTCTGAACGCTTTGAAAATAGTTTTAAGCTGCTGGCAAAACCAGTCCACAGTTTCTTTGTAAATCAGGAGGAAAAAGCAAAACAAAGGAATGATAAAGAGTAAAAGAAAGAAGGCACCCGGTAAAGTGCCTTCTTTTCTGGTTTTAATCTAGAATCGTAACTTTAACTGTTTTTCTGCCGAAATTAATTGCGTCTTCCTGAGAAGGCATAAAGATATCGATCTTGTTGCCTTTAATGGCTCCGCCAGTATCACCTGCGACAGCATTACCATAACCTTCAACATGGACTTTAGTTCCAAGAGGTATCACATTTGGATCCACAGAGATTACTTTTTGATCCGGATTTTCTTTTAAATTGATTCCTGTAGCAGTAATTCCTGAGCACCCTTCACAATTGGCCGTGTAGGCTGTTGCTTCCATATTCAGCACTTTTTGAGCTTTTTCTTCATTTGCAGTTTCCGCCGGCTTTTCTCCTTGAGGCTCAGCAGCAGACTGGGATTCCGCAGCAGGCTTGGCAGTCTCAGATGCAGGCTTTGATTCCGCAGCAGGTTTAGCTGTTTCTGGATTTGATGCTGCTGGCTTTGCTTCCGGAGCAGGCTGTGATTTTTCAACTGGCTGTGCAGCTTTCTCAGCTGACTGTGTTTGATTTGCTGCAGGCTGTTCAGTCTTTTGCACAGGAGCTAAAACTGTCTCTGCAGGTTTTTCTGATTTGGCTGCAGCTTCCTTAATTGGAGAAACTGCAGCATTAACTGCTTTAGCATTCGGATAAAGGATTAACTCATCGTCCGGCAGAATTAGATCAGAGCTTAAGCTGTTCCATTCTTTGATTGCCTCTGCTGTGACGTTATGTTCTCTTGCTATATCCCAAAGTGTATCGCCTTTTGATACTATGTATTTCTTTTCCGGATATACATTAATTACATCATCTGGATGGATGATATGAGAAGACAGCCCATTCCATTCTTTTATCATGTCAACTGGTGTATTATATGTTTGGGAAAAATCCCAAAGTGTATCGCCTTTTTTTACTATCACTTCTTCTGCTTGTACATTAGCACCAGCTGTTCCGGTAATTGCCGCAGCAGCTACAAAAGATAAAATTGATTTTTTCATGTTGTTAAAACCTCCCGTATAGCTCGTTTTTAGCTAACGGGGTTAATAATAACATGGAATCTTTACTAAAAAAGAACAAACAGATAATAATCCAGTTACGCATATAACAGAACGATAACAAACACATTTCAGAGAAATGGGCTCTAAAAAACGAAATGAATGTTTTTCCTTGATATCATGGGAATCTCTCTAATGTTATGATTTTTTTCCTATAAATTGGAACATCAATTATTAAACAGGACAGGAATTAATTTCTAACAAAAAAGCCAATCCTTTTGGATTGACTATGCAGATTTCGCAGGCAGAACAATATTGAATGTTGTACCTTTATTTAATTCACTCTCGATAAATACTTTTCCGTTATGGCTTTCGATAATTTTAAAGCTGACCATCAGGCCTAAGCCGTTCCCATTTTTTTTGGTTGTAAAAAAAGGCTCTCCGATATTTTTCAGTTTTTCCTGCGGGATTCCTACACCTGTATCCTGAATTGCAATTTGAACCTGGTTATTGATGATTCCGGCTCTAACGGTGATGCATCCTCCATCAGGCATCGCTTCAATTCCATTTTTAATAAAATTAAGGAAGACTTGTTTTAGCCGATTTTCGTCACATTCAATCTGAATGATATCCTGTTTATATTCGAAACCAATTTTCACGTCTCTTTTTCGAGCTTCAAATTCCAAAAAAGAAACGACATTTTTAATAATTGGTATGATATCCCTTTCTTCCAGTTCTGCGGCTTTTGGCTTAGCGAGAACCATAAAATCTTCTACTATATTATTAACCCGGTCAATCTCATCTAAAATGATGCTTAAGTACTCCTGCCTCTCTTCATCTGTCTCATCCAGCTGCAGGAATTCTGTATATCCTTTCATGGTTGTGAGCGGATTGCGGATTTCATGGGCAACCCCCGCAGCAAGCTGGCCAACTGCTGCCAGTTTGTCCTGCCGATGCAAAACTTCTTCTGTTTTTTTTCTTTCTGATATATCGTTTCTTATTGCTAAATATTGATAAGGTTTTCCGCTTGCGTTCAGGAAAGGCACAATCGTAGTATGAACCCAGTAATAAGATCCGTCTTTTGCTTTATTGCGTATTTCCCCTTTCCATACTTCTCCCAGGCCAATTGTTTTCCATAGGTTCTTAAAGAATTCTTTTGAATGAAGTCCTGAATTTAAAATAGAGTGATTCTGTCCTATCAGTTCTTCCCTGCTGTACTGAGAGATTTCACAAAATTTCTCATTAACATTGGTTATGGTTCCTTTTTCATCTGTAAAGGCAATAATGGAAGACTGATCAAGCGCAAATTTAATATCGTTTACCTCTTTCAGAGATTTTTTAAGGCTGGCTTCAGCAGATTTCAAGGCCGATATATCTGTCCGGATGGAAACATACTGATAGGGTTTATTCTTTTTATTAAGAAAAGGGACAATTGTAGTTTCAACCCAATAAAAGCTTCCGTCTTTTGCTTTATTGCGTATTTCCCCTTTCCATATTTCCCCTGATCCAATTGTTTTCCATAAAGTTTGAAAAAATTCCGGCGGATAAAAACCCGAATTTAAGATATTGTGATTTTTGCCAAGCAGTTCATGTTCTTCATATTTAGATATCTCAACAAATTTATCATTCACATAAGTGATGATGCCCTTTGGATCTGTAATTGCCACTATAGAGGATTCATCGAGCGCAGCCTGAATATCATGTAAACGGGTGTCGCTTGCTTCCAGCCGCTTGCTGATTAAAGTGCTTGAAGCAATGAGCCCGCTCAGGATAAGAATCCCTGCAAAAAATACAAGATAAATCAGAAAAGTTTCCGGTGAGCCTCCTCCCGTGCTAATTTCTCCATTTGAATAGAACGATGACGATCGGATCAGCAGAAAATAACCCTCCACAATGGCTCCGGTGAAAATGAGTGCACTTAAGGGCTTAATCCAGAAAGGTCTGGAGTTCGAAAGACTTTTCGAATAAAAGAGCATCCATAGTGAAAATAAAAAAGAAACAAAAATGATCAGTGCGGAAATGAAAAATATGATAGGGCCAAACTGCACATTCATACCCACAGCAAACATTCCCGTTACATGGATAGATAGGACCGCCATTGTTAAAAAGAAGCTTCCCGCAAATAGATTGCCTGCTTTCAGCTGCCGGTCGATTACAGTATTAAAAGCCATACCGGTAAAGGAAATGCCAAAAGCCATGGACAATAATGTTAGCGGAATATTATAACTTCCTGAAGCACTTATGTTGATGGCGACCATGCCAATAAAGTTCATAATCCATATCCCGATTCCAAGGGAAAAAGTTCCGCCTAAGAACAAAAATTTCTGGTTTCTCTCAGATGATTTAATCAGTGTAAATAAATCTAATGCTGTATAAGAAGCCATAATGGTAAGTATTACGGCCACGAATATTAATATCGGATTAAAAGAAACAATTATCTCAGTCATCGCAGGCTGTTAGCCCCCTCAATTTTACTTTTATTAAATATGATTGTAATAGAATCATTCCAGCCTTGGAAGGGGCTGTGCGAAATAAAGTCAGAAGTTCATTGGAAGAGATTTTGCAGTTAAGCTAGAAATGATTAGATGATTTTACCCCATGTTTTCGGACTTGTTCCTATGGATTTCCCTTTCTGCTGTCCGAATGGTGACCAAGTTCGGACTGGCTCCTCCGGATTTCCGCTTTTGCTGTCCGAATGGTGACCAAATTTTTTTACCCAAAAACATAATAAATAAAATTTTTAAAAAATTTAATCAAACCACTTCACATTTAATTTCGTTTGGTATATACTGTACTACAACAGATGAACACTAAATAAACTGTATTATAAAAAGGAGGAAAATTCATGATCAAAAGTCCAGTTGAATTTTTTAGAACTCTTCCCAAAAAGGTATGCCCGGAGTGCGGCCAAACAGTCAAGGAACAGGCAGAATCCTATTTAATGGAATGTGATCGGTGTCTTTCAAAAAAAATGGAGTAGCACAAAAAGCGGAGGGCTTCAGGCCCTCCGCTTTTTTAATTTCTGTTATTTTCTGCCATTTCCACTTAAAAGCAAACTCAAGCTGTTACAGTACAGTTAATTTAAAATGTTTGAAAAGTCTATAAATTTACCAAACCTTCCTGTATAATTGTCCCATAATCTCTTTATTTAGAGAATCGAAATAGGAGGGATCGTTAATGGTTCAAACAGAAGTAACTCGATTAAAGCGTGTTGAGGTACCGGAAGATCGTACCTGGAAAGTGGAGGATTTATTTTCTTTAGAGGAAGATTGGCATAAAGAAATTAGAAATATAGATAAGGATCTTACTGTTTTTGAGCAGTTCAAGGGAAAGCTCCATGAAGGCCCGCAACTATTACTGGGCTGCCTTTCCGCTCAGGAAAAGCTCTCCATCCGATTGGTTCAAGCTGGAACGTATGCTAGTTTGCGTCAGTCGGAGGATGGAACAAATCCAAACAATCAGGCAAATTCATCCATACTTGCATCTTTAAGAGCAAAAGCAGCCTCCACTCTTTCGTTTATTGACTCTGAATTAATTTCCTTGCCTGAAGGCACGATTGAAAAATACATAGAAAATGAAAGCGGCCTGGAGCCTTTCAGGAAACAGCTGACAGATCTTCTTGAATCAAAGAAGCACAGGCTTTCTCCAGAGACGGAAGAAGCTCTGGCAGCATTGGGTGAAGTCCATGGAGCTCCGTATAATGTGTATCAGGCTGCAAAACTTGCTGACATGCCATTTTCCTCTTTTAAAGACAGTAAAGGAAACGATATGCCAAACTCTTTTGCTCTTTACGAAGATCGTTATGAGTTTTCGTCAGATACTGCCATCAGAAGGAATGCCTATGTCTCATTTACAGATTCACTGGAAAACTATAAGAATACATTTGCCTCTGCCTATTCTGCCGAGGTGAAAAAGCAGGTAGCGCTTGCAAAGCTGAGAAAATACAGTTCAGCCACACAAATGCTCCTGGATTCCCAGCATGTTACAGAGGAAATGTACAACAATCAGCTGAATATTATCCAAAAAGAGCTTGCCCCCCATATGCGCAGATATGCTCAGTTAAAAAGAAAAGTTCTGGGATTGGATAAGATGCTTTTTTGTGACCTGAAGGCTCCTCTTGATCCGGAGTTCAATCCTGAAACAACATTTGAAGAAGCATCTAAAGTCATATTAGAGGCTCTCAAAGTAATGGGACCAGAGTATACGGATATAATGAAGAAAGGCTTGACTGAACGCTGGGTTGATTTGGCTGACAATGTAGGAAAATCTACGGGTGCATTTTGTTCAAGTCCGTATGGATCGCATCCATTCATCCTGATTACATGGACAGACACGATGCGCGGTGCTTTTGTTCTCGCTCATGAGCTTGGGCATGCGGGTCATTTCTATTTGGCCAATAAATATCAGCGTATAATGAATACCCGACCTTCAACTTATTTTGTAGAAGCTCCCTCAACACTTAACGAATTGCTGCTTGGACAGCATTTAATGGCAGGCACTGAAGATAAGAGAATGAAGCGCTGGGTAATTCTTCAGCTGCTTGGAACTTATTATCACAACTTTGTCACACACCTTCTCGAGGGAGAATATCAGCGAAGAATATATAATCTTGCTGATAAGGGGATTCCGTTAACGGCAAAAACACTTTCAGATCAAAAGATGGAAACACTTGCTGAATTCTGGGGTGATACGGTTGAACTGGATGATAAGGCGGCTTTAACCTGGATGAGACAGCCTCATTATTACATGGGACTCTATCCATATACGTATTCAGCTGGTTTGACTGCTTCCACTGCTATGGCACAGAGCATTCAAGAGGAAGGACAGCCTGCCATTGAACGCTGGCTTGATGTTTTAAAAGCTGGCGGAACGAAAAAGCCGCTCGATCTCCTCAAGAGTGCAGGCATTGATATGTCCAAGCCAGATCCAATCCGCAAAGCCGTAAGCTATGTGGGGACCTTGGTGGATGAATTGGAAAACAGCTATGTTTAACAAGAACCCCCTCCGTTTTTTGGAGGGGGTTAAGTTTAGAATTTATAGGTTTTATGTGAGATTTATTCAGTCAGAAATGCAGGTTATGACCTTCTTAAAGGCATATTAAGCGGGTTTAAACTATTGGTCTTCTCTATAAAAATGAAACCGTCATACCTGAGTGAGATCTGAGTGGGCACATAATTACCATCCTGTTCATATTCAGGATTATAGACAACTCCGATAGCCCGGTGTCCGATAGAATCTGTGAATAAATCCCGGTTTTCTTCGGTAAACAGCAAAGCCTTATCACCCGGGCCAGCCTTTTGAAGGGCATCTTCCCAGCTCCCTGCCTGTGCTGTGGGCACCTCCATAACCTGCATCTCCTCCCCCCATTGCTCTGCAGCTATAACGGTACCTGCGTGAGTGCCAAATCCTAGTGCGAAAACCTGATCTTCCCCATACTTTTCCCGGAGGATCTGCCCAACATTAACAAGCCCCTCTTCTTTCATATCTGTTGCCCTGGCATCTCCGATATGGGTATTGTGTTCCCAAACGATGACTTTGGCATCTTTTCCATAATACTCCGATACTTCCTCCAGTGCATTCACCATATGATGGTCCCTAATATTCCAGTCGTCATGACCGCCTTTTACCATTGCTCGATAATAGTTTTCTGCATTCAGGGCAACAAGGCTATTTATTAAGAGGTTCAGTGATTCTTCTTCATAGTTCCTGGTATGTTCCCACTTATTTTTTATTTTTAGTAAAAGTTCGGCAACTTCCTTGTCGCAAGCTTCCCCATAAAATTCTGCAGCCACTGCATAATTTTCAGGCTTCCTGTGAAAGGGTTCAAAGCAGGCAAATGCTCTTTTAGCAGCTTCCAGCTCTGCTGCACCCTTTGTCTCCAGAAGTTTTATTATCTCATTCATCGATTCCCATAGGCTATATATATCAATGCCATAGAAACCTGCCTTTAGATTATGTTCGTTAATCAGCTGATTATGATTATAAAGCCAGGTTATTAGATCTTTAATTTCCTCATTTGCCCACATCCATGTCGGCCACCGGTTAAAATCTTTCAATGCATCAAGGGGGCTCAGTCGCGCATAGCCTTTAACATACTTGTTTACAGTAAAGCAGGAAGGCCAGTCTCCTTCCACTGCGATACAATTGAACCCTTTTTGTTCAATTAGCCTTTTAGATATTTCCGCTCTAATTGTATAAAATTCTGATGTTCCGTGTGAAGCTTCTCCCAATAATACAAATTTCGCTTCCCCGGCTGCTTTAATAATCCGGTCAAGCCCATATGAATCGCTTAACAAGAATGCTTCTTTTTGAATAGCTGTAATCAAGCCCTTATTTTCTTCGATTTTTATCACCTCATTCAAAACCTATATGGTTACTTTGCCCATTTTAATTAGGATTAATATGGTTGAATATAAGAACAATGCAGAGAGAAAACTTTAAAGAAAGATGCTCGAATATCTATACCAGAAGGAGTTTTACTAATGAAAGAAAACGATGAGAAGTACCTGACATATGCACCAAAAGAGGAGATGGTAACCATTGAAACAGGTGGCATATTTCCAAATTTAAAACATGCAGCTGGGGATTCAGTTGATGAACATGAACAGCAGGAAATGGCAAATGCTATTATAGGTGCAAAAGAAATTGGACAGCAGAACGAAAACCTATAAATTAAAGGAGTGAGTGGATTGGAGACAATCGATCCTAAAAAGGTGAAATCTGGTGATGAGGTTTTTGTTATATATCATAACCCTCATACTCCAAGTGTAGCAAACGTCAGGCCGGCTGAAATTGTACAGCATCCTAAAGATCCTAATGCAGTGGCCCTCTTCCTTAATGAATCATTCCATTTAATAGAAGAAGATGATGCCTTATTTTCTTCTGAAAAAGACGCAGAACAGGCCTTTCAGGAATTATATGGAGATTATTGAAATTAATAAAGAAAGACTGTTATTTACCAGACAACAGTCTTTCTTTATATCTTGATTATAGAATTTGAGGCAATTCCCTCATTTCGGCAGTTGTTTCATCACCGCATAATGGGCATTTTAAATCTGAAGAGGCAAAATCTTTTCTCATCCAGCCATTGCAGCTATTACAGGAATACACCTCTGTGTCCAGCATTACAATTTCTGGCTTGTCATCTTGGCCTTTTTTATTGAAAAAAATTGGAAACGCCCCCTTTTTTTCTTAGTATGGCCAAAAAAAGAGAAAATTATTGAAAATGTTTTGAACAAAATTTTGAATAGGAGGTGATCCAATGGACCGCCGAGAGAAAAAGCGAAATCTTACTATAGCAGGAACTGATATTGATGAAGTGAAAAGGCTGAATAGCCAATCAGGGCTATCGTACAATGAAGCAAAAAAACTGCTTGCAGAACTTTACTTTAAGAAATGAGGTATTGAATGGGTTACACCATTAATACGATCAAATTTTTGTTATGGTGAAGAAACCTTTATCAAAGGCCAGAAATAAGCATGTTTTTCCGGAGAGTAGTGTACTATTGGTTCGCCTTCAAGGTACTTGCGGGGCAAAAATGCAGCTAAAGTGTTTTGATGTATCGTACAAGAAGCTTTCTGCAGCTGCCATTTTGTATGATGGATATCCCCGCGGAAAACTTTTTCACCTTTTGTTACCCATAAGCAATACCTTTCAGTGAGCCATTCATCAAGTGTTCCTGCTTTTGAATTAAAGGGGCTTGATATTGGCTTATAATTGGCTTTGAATTGGCTGCTCTCAGAATGGCTGTGTGTTCGCCTGCTTTCATAATTAATTAATCCTTCAGACTTACTAACTTGCATTTCAGCATTCATATACGGCAGGAAATACAACATTCTGGCCCCTGTTACGGCTAAAAAGTTGTCTGCATCCAGGCTAAAAAAATATACTCCTTTCATGCCCTCATACTCCACATAAGTCCTTACATTCAATTCATTCATCGATTTCATAATTGGCAATGGCGGCAAGCCGCGCACCCTCATTTTACTGATCCAGAAAGGTACGATTCCAACCCATGCTGTACCGTTGTATGTATCTAATGTTAACTGTGAAGGGATGTGTTCTTTCATTATTTCTGCAGGTACCGGCCAATGAGCAAATAATACATCATTCCATATTTGTTCCATAACCCAGGGTTTATCAGGCAGTGAAAAAGGCCTATGTCCTGTTATCCTCAATTCTTCTTTCAATTCCTTACCGCCCTTCATCATGTTATATAAATGATTATTCCTCATAATGCCGGCATTAAACTTAGCATAAATGAAGTGTTGATTGTCTATAGTTCTAACGCTGGGCATTGCATTGTATTTATGAATGGAGGTGATGGTTCATGAATAGACAGTTTTCAGCACCTTATCTGAAAACGCTAAGTCTGTCTCCTGAAAATCAGGAGTCTCCCATTCATTTTTTGGAGAGCTGGAAAACACCGCAGGATTATTTTTATTTAAGAAACCATTTTTCCTACCCGATAATTAGCCCTCATAATTTGTTTTTGTCCATTAGCGGGAACGTGAAACAAGCGATGGAAATATCTTTAAGTGAACTTTCCCGCTTTCCTACCAAAACCATTCTGGTCCCTCTGGAATGCGCTGGCAATAACAGAGCGAAATTTAAACCTAAGGTTTTTGGTGAGCAATGGGAAGAAGGAGCAGTCAGTCAGGGGAAATGGAAGGGAGTGCCATTGAAAGAACTGCTAGATAAAGCCGGACTTTTGGATGGAAGTAAAGAAGCCGTGTTTGCAGGAATGGATTTTGGTGAGCGAAAAGATTTGAAAGGATCCTTTTACTTTGCCAGAAGCCTGCCAATTGAGAAGGCACTCGGTGAAGATACGATTGTAGCTTATGAGTACAACGGCAAGCCCATCCCTTATAAGCATGGATATCCATTCAGGCTGATCGTGCCTCAATGGTATGCAATGGCCTCCGTCAAGTGGCTAAGAAATATTTTTATTATTCGTCATGAATTTAATGGTCCTTTTCAATCAAAAGATTATGTTTATTATCCCTATAAAGACAGCGATTTAGATAAAAAGCCTGTTACAGCCATGAACGTTAATAGCACAATCCAGCAGCCCTTGAATTATTCCATTTTGAAAGAAGGATTTCATGCTATAAAAGGAATTGCCTGGACTGGCACTGGAACAATTAATGAGGTGGCAATAAGCATAGATCATGGTGTTACTTGGAGAAAGGCCACTCTTAAATACAGGGAAAACGAAAAATATTCCTGGGTAAAGTGGCATTTTGATTGGGAGGCATATAAGGGTGAGCATACCATTCTTATAAGGGCCAGCGATTCTACGGGCAATATGCAGCCATTAAAGCCTTACTGGAACAGAAAAGGATATGGATATAATGCTGTGCAAAAGATAAAAATTCAGGTAGAATAATTTTTCAGGTGCAAATTCCCGAATTTCTTATATAGTCATAAACAAAAGAGAAGATGTCCCAGCATCCTCTCTTTTGTTTATCAATTTTATCACCGCTGCAATCTAAATCAGCAATCCATGTTGAACAGATTTTAATTTTCCTGATCTGTTCTCTTACCTGCTTCAGGTTCACCAGGTGTCTGGTTGCCTGTTGTAGCCTGGTATCCCACCCGATAGGAGGAATTCCTCTTTTTTCTGAGAACTTCCGGCATTTTGTACTGGCCGAGATCATCTTGAGCATCTTTTGGTGCCATTGAATTGCCTCCTTACTTTGCGTTATTCATCATACCCTTTGCGCGGAATGGAAATATCCACCCCGACAACGTCTTCAATTACGGCATCAGCTTGTCCTTCCATATATGCGTCACTCACTTGTTCATGGGTTGTCGCCAGGCCTGATGAAAGCTGATCATTCCTGTTATAATCTTCAGTTTCATAATATCTGCCCGCAATGTTCGTGCCATCATTTTTGTCTCTTTTGTTCATGCTGAATACCTCCTTCTAAATTTTAAGAACTATCCTTATTTTGGACATTAAAACGATTATCATACTGATTCATTTTAAACAGGAAGGCTGAAAAAAAATCTGCCCAAGTACGGGCAGATTTTTTGCGCTGTAGATTTTTTAGATATTAATAGTAGCCTCCACCAACGAAAGCAGCACCAACAATGATTAGAAGTATAAACAGGACAACGATTAAAGCAAAACCGCCGCCATACCCTGCACCTGCGCCCATTCTAACACCTCCTGACATCTAGTGACAGTGTATGAAAATGATGTTTGTCCCGAATGGGCAATTATACCGGGGAAAGAAAATAAAATCGAAGGTATTTTATTTAAGCACTGAAAGATTTTAATGTTATTGGCCACTTTAGAGAGAATAAAATCTTTGAAAATGTGAACAAAATAGGAGATTAATCAACAAATTTAACTTGGCAAGAAAAAAACTCTTTACTGCAAGCGGATTCATGTTAAAATGGACATGTAATCAAGTTAGATGTCTGACGTCTATTCACAAACCTCTTTAATGAGAGGTCTATATTTTTGGCGTTTCGTAAAAACGTTTTCATAATTCTAAATTCAACAAATGAGGTGTCAACATGAATTTTTTCTGGGGTTTATTAGGGGTTGCTTCTGTATTGGGGATTGCTTTTCTCCTTTCTTCAAATCGGAAAGCGATCAATCTGCGTACAATACTTGGCGGACTTGCCATACAGTTTGCATTTGCATTTGCAGTCCTCAAATGGGATCTTGGCAAAAAAGCATTAGAAAAACTAACATTTGCAGTAAATGATATTGTCGGTTATGCAAATGAAGGCATTAATTTTCTATTCGGAGGATTATTCCAGGAAGGATCTGGAGTTGGGTTTGTCTTTGCTTTTCAGGTGCTGACTACTGTAATCTTCTTCTCTTCCCTAATATCTGTGCTTTATTATACCGGGGTCATGCAAGTGATTATTAAGGTCATTGGCGGAGGTTTGTCCAAACTGCTTGGAACAAGCAAGGCGGAGTCCATGTCCGCAGCAGCCAATATTTTTGTCGGACAAACGGAAGCTCCATTGATTGTCCGTCCATTTCTTAACAAAATGACGAAATCTGAACTGTTTGCTGTTATGACCGGAGGCCTTGCATCAGTTGCCGGTTCAGTTCTTATAGGATACTCCCTTCTTGGGGTACCATTGGAATACTTGCTTGCCGCAAGCTTCATGGCTGCACCTGCAGGTCTTGTCCTGGCTAAAATTATGATTCCTGAAACAGAAGTTTCAGAGACAACAGACGACATAACTATTGAAAAAGATACTGATTCAGTAAATGTGGTAGACGCTGCCGCACGCGGTGCAAGTGTAGGACTTCAGCTTGCATTAAACATCGGTGCAATGCTTCTTGCTTTTATCGCTCTTGTTGCTCTTATCAATGGTATTATCGGATTTGCAGGCGGGATTTTCGGATTTGAAAATCTTACACTGGAAACCATTCTTGGATTTATTTTTGCACCGCTCGCATTTGCAGTAGGAGTTCCATGGGCTGAAGCTGTACAGGCTGGCGGGTATATCGGCCAAAAACTTGTTTTAAATGAATTTGTTGCTTATTCAGCATTCGCTCCGGAAATCAGCAGCCTGTCTCCTAAGACGGTTGCAGTAGTGAGTTTCGCTCTTTGCGGATTTGCCAACATTTCCTCTATGGCCATTCTTCTGGGCGGACTGGGCAACCTTGCTCCTGACCGCAGGAACGATATAGCAAAGCTTGGAATACGTGCGGTAATAGCTGGAGCACTTGCTTCTCTATTAAGTGCAGCAATTGCAGGAATGCTAATTTAATAGTTTTATAGCATACCGGATGAATCCGGTATGCTTTTTTATTGCTGAAAATAGAAATAGGCGAGAATTGTCGAACATTATCTGAAAATTATTTTAATTCAGAGTTGATTTTATATTTTTATTAATGTTAAAGTATGGTTGTAAGCGTTACCATAAGTATTCTTCTAAATGTTTTGCACCATGGAAATACATAGATTACTATTTTAAGGAGGAATTATATGAGTCAGCTAACTGCAGGTTTAAAAGAAAAGGTAGAAAAGTTTTTAAGCGGAAAGAAGAAATTATATATCAATGGTGAATTTGTTGAAAGCAAATCACAGAAAACGTTTGATACGTATAACCCGGCTACAGGAGAAGTTCTTGCTTCTGTTTTCGAAGCCGGTGCAGAAGATATTGATCTGGCAGTAAAAGCAGCCCGTAAGGCATTTGATGAAGGCAAATGGTCAAAAATGAGCGCCTCAAAGCGCAGCCGCCTGATGTACAAGCTTGCTGATCTGATGGAAGAAAACAGTGAAGAATTAGCGCAGCTTGAGACATTGGATAATGGTAAGCCGATCCGTGAAACAACCAATGCCGATATTCCTCTGGCTGTTGAACATATGCGCTATTATGCTGGCTGGTCTACGAAGATTGTCGGTCAGACGATTCCTGTAAGCGGTCCATTCTTTAACTATACCCGCCATGAGGCAGTTGGTGTAGTGGGACAAATTATCCCTTGGAACTTCCCTCTTCTTATGGCTATGTGGAAACTGGGTGCTGCGCTTGCCACAGGATGTACGGTTGTTCTAAAACCAGCGGAGCAAACACCTCTTTCTGCTTTATACCTTGCCGAATTAATGGATGAAGCCGGCTTCCCTCCTGGGGTTGTCAATATTGTTCCAGGTTTCGGAGAAACAGCTGGCCAGCCGCTTGTCGATCACCCATTAGTAGATAAAATTGCGTTTACGGGTTCTACTGAAGTAGGCAAATTGATCATGTCCAATGCTTCAAAAACATTAAAGCGCGTTACGCTTGAACTGGGCGGTAAGTCTCCAAATATTATTCTTCCAGATGCTGATTTATCAAAGGCTATTCCAGGAGCTCTGAACGGTGTTATGTTCAACCAGGGTCAGGTGTGCTGTGCCGGCTCCCGTGTTTTCATACAAAAAAAGCAGTTTGATAATGTTGTAGCTGACATGGCTTCACATGCCAAAAAAATTAAACAAGGTGCAGGTATTCATGCTGACACAGAAATTGGCCCGCTTGTTTCTGCTGAGCAGCAAAACCGAGTTCTTGGGTACATTGAAAAAGGCCTAAGCGAAGGTGCTCAGCTTGTAGCGGGTGGCGAAAAGCCGCAAGAGCAAGGTTACTTTGTCTCTCCTACTATTTTTGCAGATGTTCGTGACGAAATGACAATTGCAAAAGAAGAAATATTCGGACCAGTTATTTCGGCCATGCCTTATGATGACATAGACGAATTAATTAACCGGGCTAATAACAGCGAATATGGTCTAGCTGCAGGTGTTTGGACTCGTGATGTGGCAAATGCACATTATGTGGCCAACAAACTCCGCGCAGGTACAGTCTGGGTGAATTGCTACAACGCATTTGACGCTGCATCTCCATTTGGCGGGTATAAGCAATCCGGTATCGGCCGTGAAATGGGATCATATGCTCTGGATAACTATACAGAAGTTAAGAGTGTTTGGATTTCAATGAAGTAATAGACGGAAACAAAAAAGGAGCCTTGCGGGGTTCCTTTTTTATTGCTGTCCTTCCCCTTCAATATTTCTCTGTTTGCAGAATAAGTTCACAGATTATCCATAGGATTTTTGATGGATATTATTTATCCTTATATTGGGAGGGGAAATAATGAAAAAAGTATATATGATATCCGCTATTATTGTAATATTAGGCATAGCCGCCGGCATTTCTTTTTTTATCATTCGTGATATGACAGCAAAGATACCTGATCATATTACACTTTTAACCGATGATGAGAAGGTATACGACTTTGCAGAATCGGATAAAAAACTGAAGCTTGTTGAATTTATTTATACGCACTGTCCGGATATTTGTCCGACTACTACACAAAGAATGAATCTGCTGAAAGGCGATCTTAGCAAAGAGGGTGTCTTTGGGGAGAAGGTGCAATTCATAACTGTAACGATCGACCCCTATAGAGACACCACAGAGGTTCTTCGAACATATAGAAATACCTTTGAAATCGAAAATGATGGCAATTGGGTCTTTCTTACTGCAGAGCCGGATAAACTGAAAAAAGATCAGGCTGAAATTCAGGAGCTCGCTAACACTTTCAATTTCAGTACCGTGATCCCGGTGATGGTTTCTATGTTCATAGCACATTTGTGTATTTGCTTGACGAGAATAATAAGTTTATTAAGAAGTTCCCAATGGGAGAAGATTTTGATAAGAATGATGTTTTCAATAAGATAATGAAGCAAATATAATAAAAAAGTGGCGGATACTGAATCCGCCACTTTTTTTAACCTAATTTGCTGAAGAAGATAAATTTTTGTTTTGGTTAATGAGTATTAAAGTTTTCGATCTTGGCTTTGAAAAGCTTACTTTAATACCGGATTTCTTTAATCTGTTTACCAAATCAACCAGCTGCTTTTTAGCCATTTGAAAAACTCCTTTTTCCCTGCCTGTATGTTTAATATTGTACATGAAAAATATGAAAAAACTATGAACAAAAAGAAACATTTTATGATTTTTGGGAAGCATTTTCAAGGTTTTAATAAGACTGTATGCCTGGTTTTCTCTTCAGTGAGAGCTGTCTTATGATAGTTCCCATCTGCCCAGCCGTTCATCTGGTCATGATACCAAGGGCTTAGAGGATGTCCTGATTGTCCTGGTCCCACAAGATGATAGGCAGTATTCATGTTTTGCGTATCAATCACAAATCTCCATGAGCCCCCGTGATTTACAGTGCCATCCTCTTTATTAGCTGCCGCCTGGACTGTGACTGAGCTTCCGCCAACAGGAATCCGCCCTTCTCTATTAAACAGGAAGTTTAAAGGTTTTACACTTGAAAGCGGGTGGGCAAATGCTAATTGGTGATAGTCTCCCCATTTCCACTCAGACAGGTTATTTCCTTGAAGATCTGCTGCTTTCTTTACAGCTGAACTCAATGATTGTGAAAGGACCTCCTCAAGTCCGCCCTTTTCTTCAATCCAGCGGCTTTCCCTGCCTTTTGCAGCATTTCTCAATAATTCATCCACCGCCTGCTTTTGCCCTTTAAAGAGATTCCTCATCTCGGATGATATCTGATCCTCAAAAAGAACATCGGATATGCTTTTCATCCAAAGATTGAAAATGAGAGGGGCTGCTTCATCTTTGCTCTCGTTATAATCCCATTTCCTCAAGGCGGATAAAGCTGCCTTTTCAAGATTGGAAGATGGTTCTCTAATTTTCGACAGGAAAATGGGTATAAATTCCTTTGCCTGCAGGTTTTTCTGATCCATTTGCAGAGACATCATGTCTTCAGGTGTAAGTTTATCCCTGCTATCCAGGAATTCCTGAATGCGCATTTGCCTGTACGGCTGTGCCCAATCATGACTTATATGGTAAGGGTAGCTGTCGTCAATCACTTTATTGTTTGCAGTAGATATGAAGCCTTCCTTTGGATTGATGGTTTTTGGCAGTTCATCATAAGGAATATATCCTTCCCATCCATAATCTTCTGTCCAGCCTGGCACTGGCAATAGCCCGTCTCCTTTCTTTCTGATGGGGATTTTACCGTTTGCTTTATACGCTATTGTTCCATCTGGCGAGGCAAATACAAAGTTCTGTGCTGGTGTATGAAATAACTCCAATGCTTGTTCAAATTGATTCCAGTCAGATGATTTATTCATTTTTAGAATGGCTTCCAATTCTTTTGAAGGTTCAAGGGCTGTCCATTGCAAAGAAAGAACGGTATCTTTGCCGCTGTCTGCAGCAAATTCCGAAATCACTGGTCCGTGGCGTGTAATCGTTACTTGATAACTGATCGGATCTTTGTCTTTAACCTTAATTGGTTCTTCAATTATTTCTGCCTTTTCCCATTTTTCATTGAATAGAAACTCATTTTTATTGGCAGGATTCCTTTTTTCGATGTACAAATCCTGAACATCTGGTCCTGTATTGGTTACTCCCCATGCAATGTCTTCATTGTGACCGAGAATAATGCCCGGAATGCCGGCAAAAATGACCCCGCTGACATTCATTTCCGGGGACTTCAGATGCATCTGATACCAGATGGAAGGTGTGCTGAGTGATAAATGTGGATCATCTGCAAGAATCGGCTTCCCGGATGCTGTTTTGCTGCCTGCTGCTACCCAGTTATTGCTTCCGTTGAATTCAGGCGGTGTTACTGCATATGCTAAGCTTTCTTCAATATTCAAATTGTGTTTTCCTATTATGTAAGGGGCTTCCTTCGGATATGAGGGGAATAATTCATACGCTTTATCTTCCGGAAAATGCTGAAGGAGATAATAGCGGAATGCCTGGCTCTCCCAGTGTCCTCCAAGATCATATGCCATATATTTGCCTATAGTGAGTGAATCCACGGGAGTCCATTCTTCAGGCTTATAGCCGAGAATAGAAAATTCAGGCGGCCATTTTCCGTTTTCTTTCACCTCTTTCATATAAAGATTTACTCCTTCAGCAAACCAGCCTAAAATCTGTTTTGCTTCCGGGGAATATGCTTCATAGGATGCTTCTGCGGCCCTTCTCAGTCCAAGTGTCCTAAAATATTTATCATTGTCAATTGTCCCTTCCCCGATCACTTCACTTAATCTGCCGGATGCCTGCCGCCTGCTTAAATCCATTTGAAAAAGGCGATCCTGTGCCTGCACATATCCCTGTGCAATAAAAAGGTCTCGTTCATTATCCGCAAATATGTGGGGAACGCCATTGCCGTCGCGATTCACCCTGACTTCCGCAGCGATGGATCCAATTTTAATCTCTCCTTCTGTTTCAGGGAGTGAGCGCGATAAATAACCAAACATCACGAAAAATGCCGCAGCCAGTAACACTAATATGATTGCAAAGGTCCAAAGTGTGTATTTCCTCCACTTTGATTTTGGCTTGAGCTGGACCCCAATATGACCTCCCATAGAAATCCTTCCTTTATATTATATTTTTACTTCGAACTGTCCGGAGAGCTTTACTTCACCAGCTTCATTTTTAACTGAAACTTCTCCTGTCAGTCTCTTCTCATCTTCTTCCATTCTCTCCCCTGTCACTTTTCCTTCTATTGTCAGTTTCTCGCCAGGACGAGTCATTTTGCTGAAGCGCACTTTGAACTTTCTCAGGTTTCTTCTCGGAAACCAATCAGCCAGTGCTTCGCCTGCCATTCCCATAATGAGCATCCCATGGGCAATCACACCGTCCAATCCCGCTTTTTCCCCAATGGGTACTACAGTATGAATTGGATTAAAATCCCCGGATGCTCCTGCATATTTGACCAGCTGTGTATGTGTGATCTCGGGTTTATGAATCGCTGTTAATTCGCTCATTATATTGTTCCCCTTCTTTCGATAATGGTAGATTCCGAATATAAAACCTTGATTCCTTCACTGTTTTTGTAATGAATTCCTATTGTGATAAAACGGAGATTCCTCTTTTCAAATGCTGAGATTAACTGAGGAGCTGCAGTTATTGTATCGCCGGCGCATAATTCCCCCATATAGCGATATTCCTGTCCTCCGTGAAGAACTTTGAGCGGGTCAAGGCCGAATAGCTCGATTAGGGTTTCAAAATCCAAGCCTCCCCACATCTCTATGGCCGTCGGAAATGTAGGCGGAATGGGGATGTCCCGGTACCCTTCTTTTCTCGCGATGTCCGCATCATAATAAATAGGATTCCTGTCTCCAATGGCCATAGCAAATTCCCTGATTTTTCCCCTCTCAATTGTGAAGCGGAAAGGTTTTAATTTTACATCTTCTTTTAAAAGAGAATCCATTACAAAATGCACTTCCTCTCACTATGTTTATAATCTTTATTATTCGCCTTTTACCTGATGCTTCCTTTTAATTTTCTGAACTTTTATGAAGCCGGCAGATTACATTAAGAAGAATTCGCGATTACGCGCTGAAAGTGGTATACTTTTAGGGATTATGTATTTGGAGGAATAAAAATAATATGATAACTGTCAGCAATGTAGGTCTTCGATACGGCGACCGCAAACTATTCGAAGATGTTAATATTAAATTCACACCTGGCAATTGCTATGGTTTAATTGGAGCAAATGGTGCAGGTAAATCAACTTTTCTTAAAATTTTATCAGGTGAAATCGAGGCACAGTCGGGAAGTGTTCATTTAGGTCCCGGCGAGCGCCTTGCTGTCCTGAAGCAGAATCATTTTGAATACGAAGAGTTTGAAGCATTAAAAGTAGTCATCATGGGACATGCACGCCTTTATGAAGTGATGCAGGAAAAAGATGCGATTTATATGAAGGCCGATTTCACTGATGAAGATGGCATGAAGGCTGCGGAACTTGAAGGTGAATTTGCAGAACTGAACGGATGGGAAGCAGAATCTGAAGCAGCTATTTTGCTGAAAGGGCTCGGCATCGAAGAAGAACTTCATGACAAAAAAATGGCAGACCTTTCCGGTTCGGAAAAAGTGAAAGTTCTTCTTGCGCAGGCCCTTTTCGGCAAGCCGGATGTTCTTTTGCTGGATGAGCCGACCAACCACTTGGATATTAAAGCAATTCAATGGCTTGAGGAATTTCTTATCAATTTTGAAAATACGGTTATTGTTGTATCCCATGACCGTCACTTCTTAAACAAAGTATGTACTCATATTGCCGACCTTGACTTTGGGAAAATTCAAATTTACGTTGGTAACTATGACTTCTGGTATGAGTCGAGCCAGCTTGCACAAAGGATGGCACAGGATGCCAATAAGAAAAAGGAAGAAAAAATCAAGGAACTGCAAAGCTTTATTGCGCGATTTAGTGCAAATGCATCAAAATCAAAGCAGGCAACTTCGCGTAAAAAGCTTCTTGATAAGATTTCTTTGGATGACATTAGACCGTCCTCAAGAAAATATCCGTATGTCGGATTTTCCCCTGACCGTGAAATCGGAAATGATTTGCTTCGGGTAGACGGCCTCAGCAAAACAATAGATGGTGTTAAGGTTCTGAACAATGTCAGCTTCATCATGAACAAAGATGATAAAATTGCGTTAGTTGGGACAAACGAATTGGCGAAAACTACCCTATTTAAGATACTGACTGGTGAAATGGAGCCGGATGAAGGAACGTATAAGTGGGGTGTTACTACATCTCAATCTTATTTCCCGAATGATAACTCGGCGTTCTTCGAAAACTCTGATTTGAATCTTGTAGACTGGCTGCGCCAATTCTCACCTGCTGACGACAGTGAAAGCTTCCTGAGAGGTTTCCTTGGAAGAATGCTGTTCTCTGGTGAGGAAGTTCTAAAGAAAGCAAGCGTTCTTTCAGGTGGAGAAAAAGTCCGCTGCATGCTTTCCAAAATGATGCTTAGCGGTGCAAATGTACTAATGCTGGATGAGCCGACTAACCACCTTGATTTGGAATCCATTACGGCATTGAATAATGGTCTAATTAATTTCAAAGGGTCTTTGATTTTTGCATCACATGACCATCAGTTTATTCAAACCATTGCCAACCGCATTATTGAAATTACACCGGCTGGCATTGTGGATAAGCAGATGACTTATGATGAGTATTTAGAAGATACATCCATTCAAAAACAAGTTGCTGAAATGTATCAGTAAAAAGTAAAAGCAGGAGGAATAACCTCCTGCTTTTCGTTTGGTTAAAAGTCTTGTTTTTTCTTTTTATGCCGTGCGGAAGAAGCCGTTCTGCTTCCCGTTTCCATATTAGTTGTACCTTGCCCTTCGATATTTGGAGAACTTAGTCCAGCCTTTGAAGGGTCTTTTTTGCGTTTGCTCATATTAAACACCTCCTTTCTTACTGTTTCGTGATTAGGCTTTTTTTATCCATGGAATAAAATTGGAGCACAAAAGCCAATCTAACAAACGGAGGAGGTGTTAACATTGACGAAAAGAGTAGCGGTTGAACAATCCTTAACAAATGTTTCGGAAGCGCTTCGCCAAAAAGGATATGAAGTGGTTGATATGAAGTCGGCGCATGATGCTGAGAACTGCTCCTGCTGTGTAGTGAGCGGTGTTGATTCAAATGTGATGGGTATGCAGGATGTTTCTACAAAGGCTTCTGTCATTGAAGCAAGCGGCCTATCGGCGGATGAAGTATGCCGTCAGGTGGAGCAAAGAATGCAATAAAAGAATGTCCAAAGACTAAAGAGAAATTCTTTAGTCTTTTTCTGAAGAACATGCAATAAAAAGACGGGCATTAAACCCGTCTTCTTCTTTTGGCTTTTGCTTTAAGATTTTTCCTTAATAATAGAATAAAGATCCCGAATAAAAATATCGTTAACCCGACTCTTCCATAGTACCCGGTTGTCTCTTTTTCAGGCTCCTTATCTGTTTTCAGCTGGCTTGAAACCACTTCATCCTGTTTGTCTTCAACGAGCTTTACGGATTGAATGATCGTTCCGTTTTCATTCTTTATCTGCAGTTTTCCTTTTGCTGTAATGTTTTCTTCGTAGTTTCCTTTTGGCAAAGTTATGGCTACATTTTCACCGCCAGTTGTATAGGTTTTTCCATCAGAAGGAAAAACATCAGTGCTGCTCAGTGTCGCAGTTTTAAAGTTGCTGAACCCATAGTTCAATAGGTTTTTTGTATCATTATAAATATCCCGCTTGAATTCAGCTTTTAAGACAATGGCCGTTAACTTTATTGAATCGTTTTCGGCAGAAGTGGCGAGGGTCTGCTTAGCTTCATCTACGAAACCGGTTTTTCCCCCTGTCACTCCTTCAAATGGAACCTCACCTTTAAGCATCCTGTGATGAGTAAAGATGGTGGTGTCCCATGATTTTCCTGACCACTTCATTTCCTTTGTTCCATAGATTTCTCGAAAGGTCTTATTTTTCAGGGCGTAATTAGTTAATTTTGCAAGGTCCCCTGCCGTTGTATAGTGGTTTTCATCATACAAGCCGTGAGGATTAACAAAGTGAGTATTTTTTAACCCTGCACTCTCTTCAAGATAGTGATTAAGATTCTCTGAGAATGCTTTCATATTGCCGTCAAGATGCTCAGCAATGCTCCAGGCAGCATCATTTCCTGAATTAATCAGCATGCCCTGAACGAGTTTTATTAAAGGCACTTTTTCTCCTTCCTCCAAATAAACTCGTGTTCCTTCAACCTCTGCAGCTTTCTTGCTGATAGTTACTATGTCCTTTAAATCTCCATTTTCTATGGCATATATGGCTGTGGCTATTTTCGTCAAGCTGGCAGGGTACATCTTATTATCCGCATTTTTCGCATACAGAACAGCACCTGATTCAGCATCTGTTACGATAGCGGCTTCACTGATAATTTCAGGGTCTTTTGTTTCCTCAGCTGCTGTATATGCAGTCGGAAAGCTGAATAATAGCAGGATGAAAGCAAGCAATTTCTTCATAAATACACATCCAATTCAAACCGATAATCAATACTGATTCTACCAGACAATTCATGCATACTTATATCATATTTATAAATTGTTACATAATTGAAAATTTAGTGCCGTAATTTGAGAAGATTGATAATGAAAGGAAATTACCTGCTCTTATCTTTTCCAAAACAGCAGGAACCTAAAATTTTGAAAACAAAAAAGCAATCCAATTGGACTGCTTTTTAGCTTGAACATCCCCCTCCACAGCTCGAACAGCTGGAGCCGCCAGAATCATGTCCTCCTCCAGAATCATGATCACCATGGCTGCTGCAAGAGAAGCCGGTGCAGTAAACCATTCCGGCAGCACTGTCTTTTGCGAGTTCCGGGGGAAGAAGTTCGTTCATATGGTCCTCGAACCCATCTGGTTCATAAACCGAAAAATAAACGGCCGGAAAGAGCAGATAGGAATACTGGCTGCCAGATGCGGGCTTCGTAAATTCCAGCGGCTTTTTCCCAAGCTTCAATGATTCTGATTCAGAAATTTCATGCTTCAGTTTTTCTATCATTTTCTTTTTCAGTTCCACCCAATCATTTCCTGCCCTGAAATACTTATTTAACAGTTCAGCCTCATTCATGCTTCTGAAATCCTCAAGTATTTCCTTTTTAATCGGATTTTGCAAAAAGTTTCCCCAAATTCTTCTGCTATTATGGCCTGCTTCAAAAAGACTTAAATACACCCAGTCAAAAAAAGCCCTTTCTCCTGGAATGGGGGTGCTGTCCATATTTGGTGAATGGTGCAGGTATTCACCGAAGAAGTTTTTTGAAAACTGATCATAATCACGGGTGAACATGAGCATTTCATGCCATATTTCATCTGCTTTACTGCTGAACATAGGCACTGTTTTCAGTATGGCATTCATCACAAAATATCTTTTCAGCTCAAAAAATGTCCAATCATATGCGTAGTCTTTCCATTTCAGATGCTCCCTCAGGACACGATTTTTTATATTCTCCCTGTACCCTTCAGGCAAAGATTTTTCTAATTTTTGTATCATTGGAAGATAGTCTTCGCACCACATTCCCAGATGTTCAGGAAATGGCTCGTTTTTAATAAAGGGGTCTCTTTTCGAACCAGCAACTAGACCTTTAATGATTATGGCAGCGAAAATCACACCAAAAATTAACAGAAATATTTCCATAGAACCTCCCCTAATCTATATATATCTTAATTATATATGAAATTTACAATATTTAACAGGGGTGGTTTTTAAAAAAATAAACCGCCCAATAAGGCGGCATTGCTAATTTTTTGTCTTTATATAAAAACGCTTTAAAAATTCTACATAAATATCATCATGAACAAGCCATGCCTGGTATTTTCTTTTAATGAAATTTTCTGCCTGCTGAAAGTTCTGATAGGATTCATGGACTGGCTTTCCGTTCATTTCCAGAATCCAATTGTCCTCGCCAGCAGCAAAAATAAAAAATTTGTCTCCTTTCTTATTTTCGTAAAGGGATCCCTGCATAGAACTTTTATTATTGTATTTGTTCCTGAATGCGTCCTGTCTCATGGGATCCAGAGGAAAAATATCCTGAACGAATAATTTATAAGCATCTTTTCCCATCGAACATCCTGATGCTTTTGCATGTCCTCCCCCTCCGAACTTTCCGGCGACAGCAGATACATCAACGTGGTCATGTATTGTCCTGAAACTGATTTTTTTGCCCCCCAGGTTTAAGATTGCGATATAATCCAAATGGGGAAAGTCTTTGCCAAGTTCGTTTCCCAGTTCAGAATGATAGGATTCAGCATGGACGATGCCGGCACAATATTCACCAATGAAAGTTTGGACAATTTCCCGCTTCTTCCGTCTAACATAACGCTCAATCTTTTCTTCTTCCATTTCCAGCAATTTTTGTTCAAAATCATCAAACTTGAAATGGTCTGAGTTTATGATTCTGTCTGTCATTTTTTCTTCGAATTCTTCAATGGAAACCATAAAGAATAGATCGTTCAGATTCTTTGCTTTAATATTCTCATTTTGATCCCATTCCCAGGTATCATACTGGCGGACAAGTTCAACGAATTCATCCAGAGCCTGGGATGATTTAATCAGTTCATGTTCGAGGAGATACTCATACAGCAAAGAGGTTGCAGCGGTGAGTCTGCCATCATCATATTGAACCTTCACTCTGCCCCAGCTGTAATCATTAAAGTGCAGGGCTGTTTTGTGATGGTCAATCAATCTGACCTTGCCTCCGCCTTTTTCCAGATCATCAAGCCTGATCAAATTTTCATCATTAACTGATAAATCCGTGATTATTAAAAAGTCATCCTTCAAGTTCTTTTCGTTTTCAAATAATTTTTCAATCTGATAATCAAGTCCCATTACAGAGTTATAGCGTACCTCGACGTCTTTTCCAAAAGCAATCTTGGCAACGATGCCGCATCCGACACCATCAAGGTCATTATGGGTATACAGTCTGTACAATATCAATCACCTGCTATTCTTAGACTCATTCCTCTGTTAGTTTGGTTGTGCAGGAAAATTCTATGCGGAAAATCCCCGCTGCAAGGAACGGGGATATGCCGGTTATAGCAATATATAGGCTAGAGGCGCAGCAATCAGTATTGTTAAAATTGTTCTTTCTGCCCAGATGACAAGCAGCTGCGGAATGGTTATAGGGATCTCTGTTGATAAAATACACGGGACAAGAGCAGAAAAGAAAATGATGGCTGATACTGAAACAACTCCGATTACAAATTTAGTAGCCAGTGCTGCCTCTGCTGCAAGCAATGCCGGCAAAAACATTTCAGCAATCCCCACTGCACTTGCTTTTGCTGCCAGTAATGGCTCAGGCAGCTGCACTAGAGCCGTAAACGGATAAAAGATATATCCAAGCCAGTCAAAAACAGGGGTGAATTCTGCAAGAACCAGGCCTAATAAGCCTACTGACATAATGGATGGCAAAATGGACATCGTCATAACAAACCCATCTTTTAAATTATCTCTGATGTTGTTCCATAATGCCGGGGACTGATTGGCTGTATCCATTGCTTCCTTCCAGGCTGCCTGGAGACGACTCCCTGAAAAGGTTTCCATTGGAGGCTGCTGTCCATTGTAATATTCTTCGCTCATTGATCTAAGAGGCCAGATTCTTACTGTAATAGCCGTTACGATGAAAGTGACAGCGAACGTCGTCCAAAAATAGGTGTTCCAGATTTCCATCAATCCAAGTGTTTTGGCAACAACAATCATGAACGTTGCGGAGACGGTTGAGAATCCGGTAGCTATAATGGCGGCTTCCTTAATACTATATTTTCCTTCTTTGAATACCCGGTTTGTAATGAGCAGCCCGATTGAATAGCTTCCTACAAAAGATGCCACCGCATCGATAGCAGATTTCCCCGGTGTCTTCCAGATCGGCTTCATGATCGGCTGCATTAAGACACCGAAAAATTCAAGGAGACCATAACCAACCAGCAGTGCCAGAAAAACGGAGCCGATTGGAACGAGCAGCCCGACAGGAACGACAAGTTTGTCAAACAAAAACGGTCCCATACTCGGGTCGAATAGCCAGGATGGCCCGAAACCGAATACAATCATGAGGGCGGTAAATAACCCGGCCACTTTAAAAATAGAAAATACAATATTTACTTTATTCTTGTTCCAGGATTTTGTATAGAACGGATAAATGGCGCCAAGCAGGATGACGAGTAAGGCATAATAAGGGACAGCTGCAGGTATGGAAGTCTGAATGGCTGTGACAATATGGTCAAGCATGATGGAGGATTTCTCATTAACGGTGACGGGAACAAAAAACATAAATAGGCCAATTGCGCTGAAAAGAAAAAATTTAACCTTATTTTTCAAAGCTGTATTTGGATTCTTGAGTTCAGGCTGGTGAGATTGATTCACTGCAGTTTCTTTTTCCATTCTCATTCCCCCTAGTAATTTAGCGGTAAGGAGCAAAGTCAGCCCCTTACCTTCTGTTCATTAATGCTGTCAAAAAGGTCAGAAAAGTGTACGTACCTGCTTTAACCGTTGGCTGTGCCTGGTGATCTCTTGTTGGATCGAGGCAAACTATATCCATGGCTGCGGTTTTGGAAGAAAGTCCTGCAGTATATACCGCACTGAATAATTCTTCGGTGCTCATGCCGCCTGGTGTGGAAGCAGGAACCCCGGGAGCAAAGCCGATATCAAGCACGTCCATGTCAATCGTGACATAAATTTTATCCACTTTTGACTCCAGCTGCAAAAGTGCTTCTTTAACCGTTTCTTCAATTCCCCGTCTTCTGGCTTCCTTCAGCGTAATATAATTGAGCTTGTGCTCTTTTGCATACCTGATAAGGGACTGGCTGTTAAAAAAGCCATGAAGGCCAATATTATAGACATTTTCCCCTTTAATCATGCTGTTCTGAATCAGGTTGCGGATGGGTGTCCCATTAGTCGGCCCATGGTCTTCAAGGCTTCTGAGATCAAGGTGAGTATCCAGCTGGAGTATGCCGATTTCTTTTTCCGGCTCCAGTTCTTTCAGGCCGCTGACAAGCATGGCTGTAATGGAGTGGTCTCCTCCAATCGCAATTGGAAATGAATCAGGAAATTGTTTCCTTATATCTTTCATTGTCTGTTTGATATTGGAATGGCATTGCGGAATATCCGTGAAATGCATTTTTACATCGCCAAGATCTGCAACCTTCATCATTTGAAGATCACTTTCAAAATCCAGATTGTACGTGGAAAAGCCTTTCCAGGATCTCCTGAATGATTCAGGGAATTCAGAGGCTCCAGATGCGCTTATGGATGAGCGGGAAAGAGGGACACCGAAGAGCACGACATCCCATTTTTCTTTTTTCAACTCCTCTTCCCTCTGGATTTGGCGAATCCATTCACTCACCTTTACGTCAGTTCCTAATTCGGCTTGCGGCCAGAAGAACCCGGGAGGATTTATTGTTGGCAGCATAAGCTTCCTCCTTTAACGACCACTTTCCCATTTTTAATCACTGTGTCTGTATGGTTCATTCCGTAATGATATTGCATTTGCATGTAGTTCGGGACATTAAGCATAAGCAGATCAGCCTTTTTCCCGGCTTCAATACTTCCCACTTCTTTTGCCCTATTGATGGCATGTGCTGCATTAATTGTAGCGGCAGTAATGGCTTCTGCCGGAGTTAAACCCATGTGCATGCAAGCGAGATTCATCATAAATGGCATGGAGCAGGTTGGCGAAGAGCCAGGGTTGCAATCGGTTGATAATGCAACCGGCACACCTTTATCGATCATCCGGCGGCCCCTGGCGGCTTCAGCCATCAGGAAGAATGCTGTCCCTGGAAGAAGCACACCGATTACTCCCTTTTCAGCCATCATTTCCATGCCTTTATCAGATGCTCTAAGCAGATGATCTGCAGAAATGGCACCAACTTCTGCGGCAAGCTCCGCCCCCTCATAAGGTTCAATTTCATCGGCATGGATTTTCGGAGACAGGCCAAGCTTCTTCCCTGCTTCCAGCAGCTTTCTTGACTGTTCCGGGGTGAACACGCCTCTTTCGCAGAAAATATCGTTGAATTCTGCAAGCTTATCTTCCGCAACTTTCGGCAGCATTTCTTCAATGACCAAATCAATAAAGGCATCTGGATTCTCTTTGTATTCAGCAGGTACTGCGTGTGCACCCATAAAGGTGCGGACAACATCCACCGGATGCAGTTCATCCGCTTTCCTGGCTGCAATCAGCTGCTTGCGCTCTGTTTCCCAATCAAGGCCATATCCGCTTTTTGCCTCTATTGTGGTTACTCCGTGTTTAAGGAAGCGATCAAGACGGACAAGGCTCGCTTCTACTAATTCCTCTTCAGTTGCTTTTCTGGTCATCGAAGTGGTGGCGTGAATTCCGCCGCCATTGTTCATAATTTCCATATACGTCGCCCCGTTCAGGCGCATATTGAATTCCTCTTCCCTGCTGCCAGCATATACGAGGTGTGTATGCGGATCAACCAGTCCTGGAAGGAGGACTTTTCCTGTGGCATCAATGATTTCAGCTTCCTGAAGCCGGCTTTGATATTCAGCTTCGAGTTCCGCTGTTGTACAAGCCGATTTGATCCTTCCTTCTTCAATCCATACCGCCCCGTCTTCAATAATGTGAAGCTTGCTCATTTTTTCTTTTGTCAGCGGCTGTTTGGAGCTGCCCTTTAAGGTGATCATTTGATTTGCATGTTTGATAAAAATAGGTTTTGAGTGCATTTTGTGCTCCTCCTTAAAAAATGGAAGTTCCAATCCGCTAAAATCACGGATTGGAGGGCTTCCTCATTGAAGATATTAGTGGTTATTTGCAAGTTTAAGAGTTTTCTTTGCTGAATTGACTGGCTTCTTTGCAAATTAGGATGGTTTATTTGCGGATTCGAAGTTTTCTTTGCTGATTTTTCGTTTTTATTTGCAAAGTTCATAAAATACTAGAGAAAACTTTTATTTCATCATTGGAATGTTTACGCCTTTTTCTTTTGCTGTTTTGATAGCAAGGTCATAGCCTGCATCTACATGGCGTACGATCCCCATTCCAGGATCAGATGTGAGGACACGTTCAAGGCGCTGTTCCGCTTCTTTCGTGCCATCTGCAACGATGACCATGCCAGCATGGAGGGAGTATCCCATTCCGACACCGCCTCCATGGTGGACGGAAACCCAGCTTGCTCCGCCCACCGCATTGATCAGTGCATTAAGGATTGGCCAGTCTGCCACTGCATCACTGCCGTCCTTCATAGCTTCTGTCTCGCGGTTTGGAGATGCAACGGAACCAGAATCGAGATGATCGCGGCCTATAACGACCGGTGCTTTCAATTCACCTTTTGCCACCATATCATTAATGATTTTTCCGAATTTGGCGCGCTCCCCATATCCAAGCCAGCAAATTCTTGAAGGCAGGCCCTGGAATTGGATTTTCTCCTGTGCCATCTTGATCCATTTGCAAAGGTGTTCATTATCTGCAAATTCACGCAGAATCACTTCATCTGTTTTATAAATATCTTCAGGATCTCCTGATAATGCTACCCAGCGGAATGGCCCCTTCCCTTCACAGAATAACGGACGGATGTATGCAGGCACGAATCCAGGGAAATCAAAAGCATTCTCAACACCTTCGTCTTTTGCCACCTGACGGATATTGTTTCCGTAATCAAATGTGACTGCACCCTTCTT
>NZ_CAXQGS010000029.1:0-48882 GCF_964223445.1 Cytobacillus sp. | reverse complement strand
GAAATTGATGGAAATCTGTATAGCGACATGAATGAAAAAATAGAAGCAGAAGCATAAGCATAAGCATAAGAAAAGCGACAGGTGCGGGGGCATCTGTCGCTTTTTTCATTCAACGATATTCTGCTCTTTTCTTATAACTGTTAGCGATGTCATAGCGCCAACAAATATGATGGTGATAAATGAGTACAGGAACTTTTCAATACCGACAATTTTTAAACCGCTTAAAATGACCAATCCATCAATTGCAAATATTAAAGCGCCGATATTAATAGGGAGGAGCTTTGTCATCAGCTGTGCCAGCAGGTCAGTCCCCCCTGTACTGGTTTCATAACGGAGCATAAGGCCGATCCCAAAACCGACCAGGCAGCCGCCTAAAATCGAGCTGGGCAATATGGAAAGATCGAAATGACCTCGGATAGCAGAAAGCAAATCAATTATGAAGGATGAAATCAGGAGTCCGTGCAGACTATAGAAAAAATATTTCTTCTCATAAAACCAGGCAAGTACATACAATGGAATGCTTAAGACAATCATGCTCAATCCAGTGGGAAGCTCGTAATAATAATGGAGGATCAGCCCAATGCCAATAATGCCCCCATCTAGCAAATGGTGAGGGACAAGGAAACCGTTAATGCCTATCCCTAATAATAAACTTCCAATTAAAGTTGCAAACAGCTTTTCATACATAAGCTATCACCCTAACTTGTCCAATTCTATACTTATAGAATATGAATGGTCGGGTATTAAATAGAAGCGTTAAAAAACAAAAAAGCTTGTCCGATTTGGACAAGCTTTTGTTATAAGGGATTCCGCTTTTCTTTTTAGTGCGGCAGGAATGCGAGCTGATAAAAGAATAGCACGGCAAATAAATAAACCAGCGGATGAACTTCTCTCCATTTGCCTTTTACCACTTTCATAAGAGGATAAGCGATGAATCCAAGCGCAATTCCTGTTGCAATGCTGGATGTCAGCGGCATGCTTAAGATAATCAGAAATGCAGGGAATGCTTCATCAAGTTCATTCCACTTAATATGTGAAATGCTGCCCATCATCAGGCTTCCAACGATGATCAGGGCTGGTGCAGTAATGGCAGCAAGTCCTGATACCGCACTGACAAGCGGTCCGAAGAAAGCTGCAGCCAGGAACAAACCTGCAACAGTCAAGGTTGTTAATCCTGTTCTTCCGCCCGCTGACACACCTGTAGAAGATTCAATATAAGCTGAAGTCGGGCTTGTACCAAACATGGCACCGATAGAAGTAGCGATGGAGTCTGACAAAAGCGCCTCACGAGCTCTAGGCATCGTATTGCCCTTCATTAATCCCGCCTGCTGGGCCACACCGATCATCGTTCCAGTCGTATCAAAAATCGTTACAAGCAGGAAGGAGAAAACTACTGCGTATAAACTATGCTGGATAACATCTCCGATTGCTTCGAATGGATTTAAAATGATGATCCCATCCGGAAGCGTAGGCAGCGAAACAAATCCTTGTTCAAAAGAGAGCTGGCCGGTAAAGAAGGCAATTAAGGCTGTGAGAATCATTCCGAAAAATAAAGCCCCATTAACCCCAAGTGTCATAAGAATTAAAGTCACAGCAAGACCGACCAGAGCAAGAATGGATTGTGGAGAATGCAAGTCCCCGAGTGCAACAAGATTTGTTGGGTGGCTTGTAATCAGCCCAGTTAACCGTAAGCCGATAAATGCAATAAATAAGCCGATTCCAGCAGTAATTCCGTGCTTTAAATTATCCGGTATTGCAATGATCAGTTTTTCCCGGAAAGGGGTAAGCGACAATATAATGAAGATAATACCAGCAATAAATACTGCTGAGAATGCAGTCATGTAATCAATATTTCCATGTGTGCCGACAACGGAATAGGCAAAATAGGCGTTCAGGCCCATTCCCGGTGCGATGGCAATCGGATAATTGGCGAACAGTGCCATCCAAAGAGTACCTGCAACGGTTGCGATAATGGTTGCGGAAAAAACTTGCTCAAAAGGTACACCTGCATCAGATAATATGACAGGGTTAACAACCACTATATAAACCATAGTTAAGAAAGTGGTGATGCCTGCCAGAACTTCGGTCTTTACGTTTGTTTGATTTTCTTTTAATTTGAACATATAAAGTCCCCCATAAACTAAAACTTCTTTCAGCTTGTATGTGTTATCAATAAATACGAACGTTAAGAAAGCACAAATTATATAATATTCGTTTTTGATATAGATTTCAAGACCTTAATGTTATTATTCTATATATTGGCGGTTTCATCCTTATATAAAGAAAAAAGCTTGGATACGGAAACTTGCTTTCCATGAAACAGCTATTATATAAAAATGTGTTGATTATCAATGGAGTATGCTTATACACTATTGTCAAACAGTAACGAAATGGGGTTGGCCTATGTTTGCAAATCTTAAAACAATGAACTTGAGTCAGCAGGCCGAATATTTAACAAAGGCCCTTGTGCAGATGAAGAGCTACAATCATTCGGATGGAGAAAAGCATAAAGCTGACTTTTTAAAAGAAATAATACACTCGTACCCATCTTTTTATAATAATGATAATTTAGTATGGACTCAGGAAATACCTGGTGATGAATTGGGCCGCAAGAATGTGTTTGCCTTCCTCAAGGGGCGTTCCAGAGGCAAAAAAACTATTATATATCTGGCGCATTTAGACACGGTCGGCACAGAGGACTTTGGCCCGATTCAGGGCATGGCCCATGATCCCGATAAGCTGCAGGAGTTCTTTGTACAATATGGCTCTGATCCGGAAGTGCAGGAAGATGCCCGGTCTGAGGAGTGGCTTTTTGGCAGAGGAGCCTTGGATATGCAGAGCGGAATTGCTGTCCATCTGGCCAATCTCTTGTTTTTCTCGGAAACTCCCGACGAATTGGACGGCAATTTGCTTGTCATGTTTAATGCTGATGAAGAGGGCGAGCATAAAGGAAGCAGAGCCGCCCTGTCCGAATTGCTAAGGCTGAAAGAAAAAATGGGCCTGGAATATCTGGCTGCAATTAATAATGATTTTATCTCGCCATTGTATGATGGGGACACCACAAAGTATATATACACCGGTACAGCGGGAAAAATCCTGCCGTGTTTTTCTATTTTCGGAAGGGAGACCCATGCAGGTGAAAGTCTTGCGGGGATTGATCCAACTTTGATTGCTGCAGAGCTGACCGCCCGTATAAGCCAGAATTTTCAGCTGACTGAGAAGCTTGAAGGGGAGCTGGTGCTTCCTCCAAGCTGTTTATATATGAGAGATGATAAAAAACGCTATGATGTTCAGACGGCAGTCGGCTGCAGGGTTTACTTCAATTACTTTTTCTATGAAAAACCCCTGAAGCAGCTCTCGAAAGAACTGGGGATGATTGCCGAAGATGCAGCCATTGCAGTAGAGCACCGGCTGAAAGGTGCCTATAAAGATTTTCGGACTGTCAATAAGCTGCCGGAAAGACAGCTGGATTGGGGAACAGAGGTGACGCCTTTAGAGGATTTTCTTGTTTACCTTGAAGAGAAGGGCATAGATACAGTGAGTGTTATGGAAGAAGCAAGGAAGCAAAGCTCGCTTAAAGAAACCGATGCCAGAATGATTGCTTTTGATATTGTAGAAGCTTTACACCAATCAGACCCTGAGAAGAAACCTAGAGTGGTTTTATTTTATGGAACACCTTTTCTTCCTGCCAACACGGTTGATGTGAATGCAGAAAGAGGAATCTTTTTGAAAAATTGCCTGGAGGAAGTGCTTGCTGAAGAGGCTAAGAAAGCAGGTGAAGCATTCAGGGTCCGCAAATATTTTCCCTACTTATCTGACGGAAGCTTCCTATCTTTTGACGGCTCGGATGAGGATATACAATCTCTAAAAAAGAACTTTCCTGCTATAAAAAGCCTTTTTCCCATTCCATTAAAGGCAATGAGAGATTTAAGCATTCCTGTCATTAACCTTGGAGTTTATGGGAAGGCTGGCCATAAGTGGACTGAACGGGTCTATAAACCATATACGTTTAAAGTTTTGCCTGAGATCATCCGAAAGCTTACAAGCAGAATACTTCAAAAGCCGGGAAAATAGTTCCCGGCTTTCTTCAACCTAGTAACTTTAATATAGCAGTAACGTCTAATGTAAGGGAAAAGAATCAGGAGGCGGTGGCAGAATGATAAGAGCTGTAATTTTTGATTTTGATGGAACCATTGTAGACACAGAGTCTTTATGGTATGAGGTCTTTAAACAAACCCTGTCAGAAGATTATGGATTTGAGCTTGGGCTGGAGGATTTTGCGAAGGGCATTGGCACCACAGATGATATTCTATTTAATTATATTGACAGTAAATTAGGTATTCAAATTAATCGAGAATCTGTTCAGGAAAAAACAGAAAAAGCATTCAATAGTCAAAGGGATATTTTAATTCTGAGGGAAGGGATTAAGGACCTAATAGAAAAGTGCATTGAAAAAGGCCTTAAGCTTGGAGTTGCATCCAGCTCCGGCAGGGATTGGGTTAAGCATTATCTGAACCATTTTGGAATTGAGGGTCAATTTCAAACGATTAAAACAAAAGAAGATGTTGAAAAAGTAAAGCCTGATCCGGCTCTTTACATAAAAGCACTAGAAGAAATGGGCGTCGAGCCGGGAGAAAGTCTGGCCATTGAAGATTCCGTAAATGGATCAATCGCAGCTGTTCAGGCAGGAATGCACTGTGCGGCTGTTCCGAATGATGTGACGCATTTCCTCTCTTTTCACGAAAAGGTTATGCGGTATAAAGCTTTCTCTGAAATTCCCATTGATGAATTGATAACTGAAAAAGACAAGGGATAAGCCCTTGCCTTTTTATATCCTCTTAACTGAAATAGCATTCCGCATCTTGTGGAGTGCTTTTTTGCCATCTTCTTTTCTTGCCATCATGACGTTCACATATAGCGCGTCAATAATACTTAGCTGCGCAATCCGGGAAGATAGGGCCTCAGAGCGGTAATCGGTTTCTTCTGCTACTGTGAAAAGTGAGATATCAACATTCTGGCTGAGCGGTGATTTTGCAAAATTTGTAATGGCAATGGTTTTCACCTTATTTTGTTTTGCCACATTAAGAACCTGAATGACATCCTTTGTTGTTCCGGAGTGAGAAATAAAAACTGCCACATCATTCTCGGTCAGCTGCGAAGCCGACATTAGCTGCAAATGCGAATCGCTGTTTGCCAGCACAGTAATGCCGGTGCGGATGAATTTGTGGTAAGCATCCATCGCGATAATACTGGATCCGCCGCTCCCGACAAATTCGACTTTATTTGCATTCAATATTAGGTCGACGGCTTTTTCAAAAGCCCCCCCGCCAATGATTCCAAGGGTATCTTCAAGGGTCTTGATATTGGAGCGGAACACCTTTTCCGAAACAGTCAGGATTCCATCATCTTCATTAATGGTTTCATGAATATCCTTAATAGGTGTAACGATTTCCGACGCCAATGCTATTTTTAGAGCCTGATAGCCTTTAAAGCCAATCCGTTTGCAAAAACGGAATACAGTTGAATCAGCTATGCCAAGGTCATCAGCAAGCTGGTTAATGGAGCTGTGGACGATTTTTTCAGGGTGTTCAAGAATATAATCTGCAATCTTTTTTTCTTTATCGCTGAATTTTGCATAATGTGTTTTAATTCGGGCAAAACAATATAAGTTATCATGAACCATTTATGGGCAACTCCCTAAAATAAATTTCAAAAAATTTTTTCATTAGGTATAGAAGATAGAAGGGAATAAAGCGCTTTCTAAATTCAATTTCTATTATAATCGAAAAATATTTTTTTGAAAACGATTGCAAACAGAAAAATATTTTGTATAATAAAGTCACATACGAAAAAAATTTTCTTCATCCAGGAGGCAATTATGCAAGTAGGAATGATCGGTCTAGGAAAGATGGGATACAACTTATCCCTGAATTTAAAAGACCATGGACATGAAGTGACAGCATTTGATAAAGACAATAATATAATCGAAAAAATTTCTGCTGAAGGGATTAAAGGAGTCCCAACTATTGCGGAAATGGTCAACAATCTTACAAAGCCGCGTGTGGTATGGATGATGGTGCCTGCAGGTGATATTACAGAGGCAGTTATTGAGGAGACATCAGCACTTCTCGAAGAAGGCGATATATTAATCGATGGAGGCAACTCCAATTATAAGGAAACGCTGCGCAGAGCTGAAATGCTGCAGGAAAAAGGAATTTATTTCTTCGATTGCGGTACAAGCGGCGGTATGGAAGGTGCACGCAATGGGGCATGCACAATGATTGGCGGGGATGCGGAAGTTTTTAAAACAATTGAGCCAATTTTTAAGGATATTACTGTGGAAAACGGCTATATGTATGCCGGAAGAACAGGAAGCGGCCATTTTCTGAAAATGGTACATAACGGAATTGAGTACGGCATGATGCAGGCAATTGCGGAGGGATTTGAAATCCTTGAAAAGAGCCCGTTTGACTATGATTATGAAAAAGTCGCTAAAGTTTGGAATAACGGTTCTGTAATTCGTTCATGGCTAATGGAACTAACTGAAAATGCATTCTCGAAGGATGCTAAGCTTGATGGCTTAAAAGGTGTCATGCATTCATCCGGTGAAGGGAAGTGGACGGTTGAAACAGCCCTTGATCTACAGACAGCTGCTCCAGTCATTACCATGTCATTAATGATGCGATACCGCTCACTGGAAGAAGATACATTCTCGGGTAAAGTGGTCGCTGCACTAAGAAATGAATTTGGCGGACATGCAGTAGAAAAGAAATAAACTTTTTTGGGAACTGGACTAGCTGCCAATGGCAGCTTTCCAAATCCCGCAGATATATATTTTTATCAAAAATGAAAACGCTTCAAATACAAAGGGGGAAAATGAAATGTCAGGCTCAACGTTAATATTAGTAGCGATGGCTGGTATCTTCTTGTTATTATTCTTAGTTATGAAAACGAAGCTTCATGCTTTTGTAGCTTTATTGCTTGTGAGTTTGCTAGTTGGGATTGCAGCAGGGATGCCGCTTGATGGTGTAATTCAATCAGTCCAGAATGGGATGGGCGGAACACTTGGTTTCGTAGCTGTTGTTGTGGGTCTTGGTGCAATGTTTGGCCGTATGCTCGAGGTTTCTGGAGGTGCTGAACGTCTTGCACAGACAATGATCAAGAAATTCGGTGAAGATAAAGCTCAATGGGCGCTAGGTATTACAGGTTTTATTGTCGCAATTCCAGTATTTTTTGATGTTGGTTTTATCATTCTTGTGCCGATTGTTTATGGTCTGGCAAAGAAAACAGGAAAGTCATTGCTTTACTACGGGATTCCGCTTTTAGCCGGTTTGGCAGTTACACATAGCTTTATTCCGCCGACTCCGGGACCGATAGCTGTAGCAGATTTAATTGGTGCTGATCTTGGCTGGGTAATTTTATTTGGTGTTATTGCCGGTATTCCTTCTATGATTATCGCGGGTCCTTTGTTTGGTAAGTATATCGCGAAAAAAATACATGTATCGGTTCCAGATTATATGCAAATAGAGGAAAAAGAATATGACAAAGAGCTTCCGAGCTTTGCGCTAATTGCAAGCATCATTTTCATTCCGCTGGTTTTAATCCTTCTAAATACTGTATCAGGTGTTATTTTGGAAGAAGGAAATGGATTAAGAGCATTCTTCACCTTTATGGGTCACCCTTTTGTTGCCTTGACTTTGGCTACTTTACTGGCATTCTACAGTCTTGGAACAAAACGCGGTTACTCCCGTCAGGAAGTCCAGGATATTGCTACAAAGTCTTTAGAGCCGGCAGGGATTATCATCCTTGTTACTGGTGCCGGAGGTGTTTTCAAACAGGTCCTGATTGATTCAGGTGTTGGACAGGTATTGGGAGATATGATGGCTGCTTCCGCCCTGCCTCCAATCCTCCTGGCCTTTCTGATTTCTACTTTTGTACGTGTTGCCCAAGGTTCAGCCACTGTAGCCATGGTTACAGCTGCAGGATTGATGGCTCCGCTTATTGAAACAATGGGACTTGAAGGTCCGGTACTTGGATTGATTGTTATCTCCATTGCGGCCGGCGCAACGATATTCTCACATGTTAACGACTCTGGCTTCTGGCTTGTGAACCGCTATTTCGGCCTTGACGTTAAAGATACACTGAAATCATGGACAGTGATGGAAACATTAATTGCTTTAGTCGGGTTTGCGACAGTATTTATACTTGGCTTCTTTATTGCCTAAAATTAAATGAAGAAGAAGGGAAGTGGCGACTTGTTAGAGCCGCTTCCTTCTTCAGTTTTTAAGTGACGCTTTTTCAGAATTGTTTTTGAAAGGAGATTATCAATGTCTGCAACAAAATATGTAATCGGTACGGATATTGGAACAACAAGTACAAAATCAGTATTATTTGACCATAACGGTAAAGTTCTTGGGAAATACACAATTGAGTATCCTCTTCATACTCCTAATCCTTCGACTGCAGAACAGGACCCGGAAGAAATTTTTCAAGCTGTTCTAGGAACCCTTAGAGGCTGCATAAAGGAATCAAATGTTAGAGCTGAGGATATTACATGCGTGTCCTTCAGTTCAGCCATGCATAGTGTCATAGCTGTCGACGCAGATGGGGTGCCATTGACAAACAGCATTACCTGGGCTGATAACCGCAGTGCAAAATGGGCTGAAAAGATAAAAAAGGAAATGAATGGCCATGAAATATACTTACGGACTGGAACGCCTATTCATCCGATGTCACCTCTGTCGAAAATCCTTTGGCTGAAAAATGAGCAGGAGGAAATATTCAAGCGCACCAGCAAATTTATCTCCATTAAAGAGTATGTTTTTCACAAATTATTTAGTGAGTACATCGTTGATTATTCAATAGCATCAGCTACTGGAATGTTTAATTTGAAGAAGCTGGACTGGGATAAAGAAGCGGTAGAGTCTGCTGGAATTACAGCCGAAAAACTGTCGAAGCCTGTTCCAACTACTTATTCTGTAAGAGGGATGAAAGAGGAATTCAGAAAACTGACTGGTTTAAGCTTGGATACCCCATTTGTTGTAGGTGCCAGTGACGGAGTCCTTTCCAACCTTGGAGTTAATGCGATTGATCCAGGAGTGGTGGCTGTAACGATCGGAACCAGCGGAGCGATCCGTGCTGTAACCGATAAGCCCGTAACCGATCCAAAAGGAAGGATCTTCTGCTACGCTCTAACAGAAAAACACTGGGTTATTGGAGGACCGGTAAATAATGGAGGCATGCTTTTCCGCTGGGTGCGCGATGAATTCGCTGCATCAGAAGTTGAAACGGCCAAGCGTCTGGGAATTGATCCTTATGATGTATTAACAAAGATTGCATCAGGAGTTGCACCTGGATCAGATGGCCTGATTTTCCATCCTTATATGACAGGAGAACGCGCACCTTTATGGAATGCCAACGCAAGGGGGTCATTCTTTGGTCTGAGCCTTCACCATAAAAAAGAGCATATGATCCGTTCTGTGCTTGAAGGGGTTATCTATAATTTATATACTGTATTGCTTGCTTTAGAGGAGCTGACAGGGGAGCCGAAGAGGATTCAGGCAACGGGAGGATTTGCCAGATCAGATCTTTGGCGCCAAATGATGGCCGATATTTTCAATCAGGAAGTTGTTGTGCCTGAAAGCTATGAAAGTTCTTGCCTGGGAGCGGCTATTCTTGGATTATATGCTTTAGGGGTGGTTGAGGACTTAAATGTTGTCTCCGATATGGTAGGTGCAACGTTTAGCCATCAGCCGAAGGAAGAGGATGCAAAAGTATACAGGGAGTTAATGCCGATTTATATACGCTTATCGCGTTTGTTTGAAAATGAATATGAAAGTCTTTCAGATTTTCAAAGAAAATATTTAGGATGAAAAAAAGGAGCGGGCTCAGCCTGCTCCTTTTTAAAATTATTATTAAAAAATGGCATTCAATATTAAATAGACAATGCCAGCTAAAGTAGCTGATATTGGCAAGGTGATTACCCATGTAATAAGCATTCTCTGCGCTGTACCCCATTTTACTCCCTTAAGTCTGTGGGCAGAACCTACACCCAGGATAGAAGAGGAGATAACATGAGTAGTACTGACTGGCAAATGGATATATGTAGCGCCAAAAATGATCATTGCACCTGTTAAGTCTGCTGCCACTCCATTTATTGGCCGGATCTTCATAATTTTTCCGCCGACCGTTTTGATAATTTTCCAGCCGCCGATGGAAGTCCCAAGCCCCATGGCTAAAGCACAGGAAAACTGTACCCAGAAAGGAATATCTGTTGAAGTGACATAATTGTTTGCAATAAGTGCCATTGTAATAATACCCATAGCTTTCTGTGCATCATTTGTTCCATGTGTATATGATTGCAGTGCGGCAGTGAAAATTTGGAACAGCCTGAAATTCCTGTTTGTTTTAGTGAGGTTGTTGTGTTTAAAAACGATCTTGAAAATGCTGTAAACAATAAAACCGGCTGCAAATGCAATTAACGGCGAAAAGATAAGTGCTTGAAGAATTTTTAAAAATCCCTGATAATTTAAAGCTGAAAATCCTGCTGCCGCAATCGCAGCACCGGCTATCGAGCCTATGATCGCATGGGAAGAGCTGCTTGGGATGCCATAATACCAAGTCAGCAGATTCCAGAATATCGCAGCGATTAAAGCGGCTAGAATGACAAGAGATCCATTCTGCAAGGTAAAAGGGTCCACAATATCTTTGGTAATGGTTTTTGCAACTCCAGTAAATGTCATGGCACCAACAAAGTTCATGACTGCTGCCAAAACGATGGCATGTCTTGGTTTAAGAGCCTTGGTGGAGACCGAGGTAGCTATTGCGTTTGCTGTATCATGAAAACCATTGATAAAGTCAAATGCCAGGGCCCCAATGACAATTAAGATCGTTATAATAAATATTGCATCCATTGTGATCGCCCCTTAAGCATTTTTCATAATGATGGTTTCAAGCGTATTGGCGACATTTTGGCAGCTGTCAGCAATTTCTTCCAAAGTTTCATAAATTTCTTTATATTGAATGATTCGAATAGGATCTTTTTCTGTGGCAAAAAGATGCTTGATTGACTGACGGCGGACTCCATCACATTTGGATTCGTAATCTTTTATTTTGATTGCATGCTCTCTGATCTGCAGTAATTTCTTAGTTGAAAGAAGTACCACACATTTTTCAATTTCAATTGCACAGTTTTTAATCGCATCAACGAACTTCAGCATAAATTCATCTGCCTGTGTCATTGAATACATTTCAAATAAATCTGCACATTCTTCAAAACCATCCAGCACATCATCCATGCTCATAGCGAGGTGGAGGATATCTTCCCTTTCAATAGGCGTAATAAAAGCGTTATTTAATTCTTTAATGACTTCATGAACATAGGAATCTCCTTTTGTTTCATAATCCTTCATTGTTTTTGAAAAGGTTTTTAAATCACTGACATTGTTAATCTTATAGTCGGCAAAGTAAATTGCACTATCTTTTAAATTCACAGAAATATTGCTTAACAATGTGTTAAACTTGTCCTTCTTCTTAAAAACCATTTTTTTACCCCCAATTATTTTAGGAAAAATTCAATCAAACGTAACTATTTTATACGAAATCGACAAAATATGATAGTTTTTTTTATTACAATAATATTCCCTAGATTATGGAGAATAAACGAAAAGCCCATTTATAACTGAAAGAGACACCGCCAAACTCGGCGGTGTCTTAATTATGGGGATAACTATCTATCCTTTCAGCCTTCCAATAAAATCCTGGAGCTTTTCCTGTGAATTCAAATTTTCATTGCATTTCTGGCTGTCCCGGCAAATGTAATTCCCTTTCTTTGTATAGGTGCCAAGCGAAGCCCCTTTGATTTCAGTTAAGAACAAGCCTGTTTCTTCGAATTTGCTGCAGATGGAACAGATTCCTTTTTTGCTCAGCGGTTTAAATGTTCCAACTAAACCAGTCAGTTTGCCATTCAGCAGGCTAATCATATACTTCCTGTTTGTGCCTTTGTCATCCCATCCCAAGTAGCTTATTTCCCTGAAATCAATATCTTCAAGTGCTGGTATCTTTAATTTTTTTGCTTTAGGGAACAGCTTTTTGATGGATTGTTCTGTCAAAGATGGAAACGGTATCACATAATCTTTTATTTGTGCCAAGAAGGCATCAGCCTGATCTCTTTCTTTTATATCAACAACTGGGGAAAGAAGCTGTTTTTGTTCCTCGCTAATTTCTTCAAAAAGGCTTAATACCTTCTCAGCCGAAAGTGATTTCAGTGCATTCAGCACTCCTGTATCATTGACAGAGGCATGGCCATTGATTAACACTTGCGTCTGAGATTTTATAAAATTATATTGATCATTTCTGATGAAAGGTTCCATTATTCCCACTCCTATACCTTCAGCACCTTTATATATCACCTTCACTTTAAAAGAATTACATAAAAATGTAAATGTATAGAACGATTAGGAAATGAACTTGGCATATGAAAAAGCACTGAACAAGGTTCAGTGCGAATAATTCACTTTTTATAAACTATTTTCTTGATTGTTTCTACTGAAAGAAAATGTTCTTCCGCCAATTGGCTGATTGTTTTGCCGTTTTGGAAGGCACCTTTAATAGAATGGTTCCTTTCCTCCAGTGCCTTTCTTGCTCCAGAGCGGGTGCCCCATTTTTGGTAGGCTTTTTCAGGCTTGGGGATATAAATGGCCTCACCCTGAACATATTTTTGAATTTCTGCTATCAAATTCTCCGGTAAAACGGCATTCGCTTTTACATAACTCATTTCTGCCAGCTCCTTATTATTTTTGACAATAAAAAATGAATAAGGTGCAAAGCCGATATCAGAAATGGTTTCATCTGAATGGGCGATAATATTTAGTCCATTACCGCCTCATGCAAAGTATCGCCACCAATATCAGGCTTTGCATGAGACGCTGCATTATCAGGCATTGCAATTGCAATGTCCACTTTCATCACCTCCTAAAAAGGGTTTTTCTATATTATAAATTAACATGATTCCCAATGCATTTAACACCCCAATTCGACAAAGCCAAATCAGTTCCTGACCCTTGCTTCTTGCAGATTTTTCTGATAATATATTTTTCTGCCCACGCGTACGCTCATATGTATTTCTCCATTGCGGCTGAAAAACAATTGAAAGGAGAAACATATGCCATCTGAATTCGAACACCCCGATTTTCAGCAGGAAATTCAGCGGCTGGAATTTACGAAACGTTATATTGATGTCGTAATTAAAACATCAGAATCCAGCAAAGATAAATTTCAGGAGAATATGAAAGAAGCTTTCGAAGACGTTGATTGGCTTGAATCAAGTTTAAGTTACTCTTCTTTACTGACAAATGCCCGTTTTTTTGAGATGTCCAAAGATGAATTAAAACAATTGAAAAAAGCACGGAAAAAGCCTTATTTCGCCAGAATAGATTTCCTAAGGGAAGATTTAAATGAAAAAGAGATTTTATACATAGGCAAAACTTCATTGTATTCAAGGGAGAACCAGGAGCAGATTATTGTTGACTGGCGATCTCCGATAGCCAATTTATACTATGAAGGCAGGCTGGGTAAGGTTCAATACCATTCCTATGAAGAAAGCTTTACAGGCCATCTCTCATTGAAACGGCAATATATGATTGAAGACGGGGTTCTGGATGAGATCCGGGATATAGACCTCACGACTACAGATGAATTACTTCAGGAATCACTGTCTAAAAGCTCAAGCAACCGCCTCACAGACATTATTTCAACCATACAGGAAGAACAGAACAAAATAATACGCGCTGATTTGAATAAGCCCATTATTGTTCAGGGGGCAGCAGGCAGCGGCAAGACAACAATTGCCCTGCACAGGATAAGTTATTTCATTTACCAGTACAAAGAAAATTTTGCGCCTGAACAGCTTATGATTCTGGCACCGAGCAGGCTATTCATTGATTATATTTCAGAAGCTCTTCCAGAGCTTGGGGTAGAAAGAGTCCGCCAGACTACCTACCAGGAATTTGTGCTGGCATGTCTTGGTGAAAAACTTAAAATGGATGATGACAGTAAATTGGTGAATTTGCTCGAAGGCCATGGCAGTGAAGAAGCAAACCTTGCAGCCTGGGCATCTTCCATTAAAGGATCGCCTGTTTTTCAGGTAATCCTCGCCAATTACCTAAAAGAAATTTATAATAGCTTTTGCCCAAGTGATGATTTTATGGTAGATAAATTCAGGCTGTTCAGCCATAAGAAATTCTTCCAGCTTTTTTTGGTGGATTACAATTATCTCCCTCTTTATCGAAGGCTCGAAAAATTAAAGGCTGTGCTTCAAAACGATCTTGCTAAGAAAAAGAAAAATATCATAAAGAAAATGGAAGCGTATTATGACGAGAGGATCGAAAGGGCACTTTACAGAGGGAAAGACCCTGAAAAAAGAAGGCAATATGTTTCAGATGCGCTTGATAAAAAAGCAGCCAGACTGGAAGAATTAAAGAAAAGCTTCAGAACTGCTGTGCCAAAATACATGAAACAATTTCCGAAAAAAAGCCTGGTCCGTTACTATAAAGACCTGTTTGAAGACTCCATCCGTCTTTCAAGATTATCAGGCGGGAAATTGCCTGTAAGAGATGCAGAACTGCTATGTGAATATTGCCGGAAGTTGTTCAGAAAAAAAGTTTATGAGAGAGAAGACTTAGCTTTAATGCTTTACCTGCAGGAAAGCCTTTTTGGCATTCCTAAAGAGCTGAAGGCAAAAAATATCGTCATTGATGAAGCACAGGATTACAGCTTTATGGAGCTCCTCTCTTTAAAGAAGTCACTTGATACGGATATGTTCACATTAGTGGGTGATCTTGCACAGGGAATTCATTCTTACAGGGGATTAACAAGCTGGCAGGAGGTTCTAGACTTTATTTTTCCGCGTGCAACATATACAGAGCTTCAAAAAAGCTATCGTACTACAGTGGAAATCATGGAAAAGGCAAATGAATTGCTCAAGCTTCTTCCCTATTCATTCCCCGAAGTGGAGCCGGTTGTCCGCCATGGGAAAAGTCCTGAATTTATCAAGAGAGAGAATGGCCATGGGCTTGTACAGCAGCTTGAGGAACAGGTAATTTCATTAAAAAAAGAAAATTATAAAACGTTTGCAGTGATCGGGAAAACGATGAAAGACTGCCTGCTCATTCATGGCCTTTTTGAAGAGCATGCCAAACTCCCTTTTAAACTGCTGCAGGAGCAGGAAAGTATACCAAAGGATGAGATCGTCATCGTACCTTCCTACTTGGCAAAGGGCCTCGAATTTGATGCGGTCATGATTCTGTCACTTGAAGAAGAATTTTCCAAAGAATATGAATTGGATATTAAGCTTCTTTATGTTGCCATGACAAGGCCTCTGCATCGATTATATTTCTATGGACTGGAAAAAAACAATTTTATTATAGGATAGTACTTTTAGCAGCTGATTTTTCAGGCTGCTTTTTTTTGATTAGATTGCTTCGTAATTCAAAAAAAATTTATAGTCCATTGTTTAGGACATTTTTTCTCCGGGAAAATCAATCTTACATATGAAGGGATGGCGAAAAACCGCGATATAACAATCCCGGCATTTGCCGTTTATATAGATCGGCTATTGCATCCCAGGGCAATCGCTTTTGTTTTGGCAGTGTAAAGAGTAGGTCTCCTTTTCATGCAAATGGTAAAATGAAGTAAAAACATAAAGGAGATGATTTCATCTTGAAGGATATCAGGAGCACTTTAACATTGCATAATGGAGTTGAAATGCCCCAATTCGGGCTGGGAGTATATAAAGTAGAAGAGGGCCAGCAGGTTGAAGACACGGTGAAAAATGCAATAAACATAGGCTACAGACTAATTGATACCGCTGCCTTTTATGACAATGAAGAGGGTGTTGGAAGGGCAATAAAAGAAAGCGGTGTTCCCAGGGAAGATCTTTTCATAACGACAAAGGTGTGGAATACGGAACAGGGATATGAGCAAACTTTAGGTGCCTTTGATAAGAGTTTAATGAAATTGGGTTTAGAGTACATCGATTTATATCTAATCCATTGGCCAGTTAAGGAGAAATACCTGGAAACCTGGCGAGCGCTTGAAAAGCTTTATAGGGATGGAAAGGTAAGAGCCATCGGCGTGAGCAATTTTCAAATTCATCATTTAAAGGACATAATGGAAAACTCAGGTGAAAAGCCTGCAGTCAATCAGGTTGAGCTTCATCCTCTGCTATCTCAGGAAGAAATAAGGGTATTTTGTGATGAGCACAATATAAAAGTGGAGGCCTGGTCTCCAATTGCAAGGGGCAGAGTGCTGGAGGACCCTGCAATAAAAGAAATTGCCGAACATCACAGCAAATCATCAGCCCAAGTTATATTAAGGTGGCATCTCCAAAATGGTATTATCGTAATACCCAAATCAGTTAAAGAAGAACGATTAAGGGAAAATGCAAATATTTTTGATTTTGAATTAACGGAAGAAGATATGAGACAAATGAATACATTAAATAAAAATCAGCGATTTGGGGCCGACCCGGACAAATTTGATTTTTAATTAAGCTATTTAAAAGCATCCTAAGGGGTGCTTTTTTTATATAAAATTTTTCCAGAAGAATAGTTTTTTATTTTTTGGTTTTAGATAGTGAATCCTGGGTAATTTAATTGTACAAGCAGATAAGATCACCAAAAGCTGCGCAGCTGCTGAATGAAATTCTTAATCTGAACAGAAACTAAATTAAATCAAAACGAGGAGTGATTTTCAATGTTAAGCTTTTTATGGGCATTAATTATAGGTGGTATCATTGGTTGGTTAGCAGGTATGATTGTGGGAAGAGATATTCCAGGAGGCGTAATTGGTAACATCATCGCTGGTTTCATTGGTGCATGGTTAGGTTCATTAATTCTTGGTGATTGGGGTCCAGTAGTAGCTGACTTTGCTATTATTCCTGCTTTAATTGGTGCTATCGTGCTTGTATTCATTGTAGGCTTCATTATGAAGGCTATGCGCAAATCTCATGACTAATAGAATCATCTGAAAGAAGTCCTATATGGGGCTTCTTTTTTTGAGCTGATAGCCACAACTTCTTTGTTTTAGTGAATTAAAAGCTGCCCCTGAAAGGGCAGCTTAAATCGTTATTAAAAGGCATACGGATCAATTCCCTTAAAAACCTCATGATCATCTAAAAAAGGTGCATGACAGACTATAGTTTCCTCTAAGAAAGGGTGTGGAATCTCAAGTTTTACGGCGTGCAGTGCCTGCCGGGGAAAAGCCGGTTTCCCGCCATATAAAATATCCCCTGCTAGAGGATGTCCGATATAGCTGAGATGAACACGGATCTGATGTGTTCTGCCTGTATCCAGCTGGCACTTAATAAGTGAAAGATTTAGCTTAGGAAAGTACTCGATCAGTTCATAGTTTGTGACAGCAGGCTGGCCGCTGGGAGATACTCTTCTTCTGGTTGGATGATGCCTGTCCCGCCCAATTGGCTCGCTGATGGTTCCTTTGATCTTTGAAACCCTGCCATGAACCAATGCTAAATATGTACGCTTAATTTTTCTGTCTTCCAGTTCTTTATCCAGGATTGCTCCTGCCAAGGCATGTTTGGCAAACAAAATGGCACCGGTCGTATCTCGATCCAGGCGATGAATATGTTTTATGCTTCTGCATTCGCCCTGCATCTGTATATGAAAGGCAGCAGCGTTTGCTAATGTATTATTTTGCTCTGGAGAATTAGGATGCGTGTCCATGCCTGCAGGCTTATTCAAAACAAGTAAATGATCATCTTCAAAGAGTACTTCGATGTCATAATAATAGGGTAGAATGCCTAAATTTTCCTCTTCAAAGAAGTGGAATTTTAATTTAGTCCCTGCATTTAGCGGCTTTGTCCAATTGGCAGGTTCATCATTGATTAATACCTGCTTGTTCATCCTCATATTGTGTGTCTGTTTTTTGGGTGCTCCCCATAATGTCCGGACTATATATTGGACGGTATATCCTTGCCATTTAACAGGCACCTCTATTTCACACCATTCGCCAAACCTTTGTATTTTTACCATAAATTACTCCTATCCTGATTGAATAATCGTGACTTTCATACATATAAATTAATTACAATAATATATTAGCCTTTAAAAACAGCTGATAAAAGGAATAGGTGTTTACAAAATATTATTGTAATATTTAATAACACCTTTTATTTTGCTGAAAATGGAGTTAATATAGAACTTTAGAACCAATTATAAAGCATTAAACCTGTGCCATCTATTTCCTCAGGAGGAATAAATGTCAACAAATCCCTTCTCCATGGGTATAATTACCACCCTAAAGGGCTTTCAGAATATGATATTCTAAATTATATATTACGAACTGATTACAAGGATTACAAAGGTGGGTTATCAGTGAAAGTTGTATTTGCATCAACTCCTGATCAGGAACAAAAAATTCAAGAGTTAATTAGAAAATTCTATTCAAATGTGTTTCCTCTTTATTTCACAGATGATGACATAAGAGAATTTGAACAGCAGAAGATTTTACATACTTCTACACGGCACTTTGAATATTTTGGAACATTAAAGGAGGCTTACCAGGTTATAGCAGGGCTGCAGACGCTAATGGCTATTCTGGAATCCCGGCAAATGAATGACAAATATGAGATGATTTTCGTCAAAAATGTTCAAATACTTCAAGAATTCGGTTTGTCATTCCCATTTGACTACAGTCATTTTTGCGGAGAAAGGATGCCGCGGAATAGTTTGTTCAGTGTCTACGCCAAAGCCGCAAATGAAATGCTTGTATAAAAAAACGCCTGCAGCTGACTGAGCCGCAGGCGTTTTTGGTTATTTCGAATTCTCATTAAACCATTGTTCAAAGACTTCTTTTTCCTGGTAACCAGTAATTCTGTTAACCTCCTTGCCGTCTTTGAATTGAACAATTGTTGGAGTCTCCTTAATTCCATAATTATCCCAGCCGTCTTCAAATTCAAGCAGGTTGAATTGAACCAGGTCAATGCCCATATCTTCTGTGAGCGGAGACACAATAGGAGTTGTCCTCTGGCAATGAGGGCATGTCGGGCTATAAAAATACACAGTTACATCTTCATTTTCATTTAACTTTTTGTCCAATTCTTCAGGAAGAATCAGATTTTGATAATTTGGGTCTTCAAGCTGTTTGACTGTTTCAGGATGAAGTGAATCCTTTTCATATGGATTATTCCCAGAAACTTTTTCTTCATTTTGCATTTTAGTTAAGATTCCAACAGCTGCGAATAACGCAACGATAATGGCAAGAAAAATAATGACCTTTTTCATTATTCTGCTACCTCCTTGGTTTTCTTCCAGACAAGATAACTGCAAATAAAAATAATTATAAAAGCTGTCAATGCTAAAAACGGAATCGTGATGAATCCAAGCCAATTAATATATTGCCCTGTACAGGGAACTCTCCCGCATGCTGCTGCATGGTCTGCCATAAATGAAATTTTCTGAATGGAATAGTGGTATATGGAAATCCCTGCTCCAACTGCAGATAACACCATTGTATAAAGGCTGATGCGATAATCTTTTTTAATAACAGCCAAGCCTAATATGACAGCAAATGGGTACATGACAATCCTTTGATACCAGCAAAGCTCGCAAGGCTCGTATTGCCTGATTTCCGAAAAATAAAGGCTGCCGAACATGGCTAGAATCGATGCTGCCCAGGCAATAAACAGCAAATTCTCCCGTCGGTCTGTTTGTGTTTTCTCCATAATAATCTCCTTATTAATATGTACTCTAAAATTATAAAGCTATTGGACATGCCTTGTAAATTAACATGTTCAAACGACCATCAGAAATAGGGCAATTGTAATATTGAAATGGTATTAGCATCATTACGGAAATTAAAAGAAGACATTCAGCCCCTTTATAGAAATATATATAAAGGAAAAGACGCAAGATAAGCATAAGGGGGAAATTGGCTGAGAAAATTCAGAGGGTGTTATGAATACAGTAAAAAAGGGAAAAGACCTGTATATCACTGGAGAGGATGAACTTTTTATCAGCCCCCAGGATAATTATTATTTCCAAAAGGAGTGCACCACCATTGACAAAGCTTGATTTAAAGAAGTTTGAGAAAAAAATGATTATCAGAAATACACGGCATTCAGATATAGATCATATCATTGCACTTCAGGAGCTCTGTTTCCCCGGCATGATACCCTGGAAGAAGGATCAGCTTGAAAGCCATCTGGATATTTTCCCAGAAGGCCAGTTTGTTGCAGAATATGATGGGGAAATCATTGGTTCGTGTTCGAGCCTTATAATCAATTTTGATGAGTATGATGATCGTCATTCCTGGGATGATGTAACAGATAAAGGATACATAACGAACCATAATCCGGAAGGCTATAACCTTTACGGGATAGAAGTCATGGTTCATCCGGATTACCGCAGAATGAAAATTGGCCATCGCCTGTATGAGGAGAGAAAAGAGCTTGTTAGATCTTTAAATTTAAAAAGTATCATCATAGGGGGGCGCATTCCGAATTATCATAAATACGCGAAAGAAATGAACCCCCGTGAGTATGTGAACGAGGTCTCTCTTCATAAAATCTATGACCCGGTATTATCCTTTCAGCTCCTGAATGGATTTACTCTGATGAGGATTAACCCGAACTATTTGCCTGATGATGTTCAGTCAAATAAATATGCAACGCTGATGGAATGGAATAATGTTGATTACAGGCCAATGACTAAGCGTTTTTATAAAACAAGCTACCCGGTCCGTATATGTGTGGTGCAATATTTAATGCGGCAGATTAAATCCTTCGATGAATTTGCCCATCAGGTGGAATACTTTACAGATGTTGCTTCTGATTCCGGTTCTGACTTTGCTGTATTTCCCGAGCTATTTACCACCCAGTTAATGTCATTTCTGGACGAACGGTCACCAAGCCTTGCGGTCAGGAAGCTGACGGAATACACTGAGCAATATATCGAGTTATTTACGGATTTGGCAGTCAGGTATAATATCAATATAATTGGCGGTTCTCATTTTGTTAAAGAAGATGATGATGAGATTTATAATATTGCTTATCTTTTCCGCCGCGATGGGACGATTGAAAAGCAGTATAAGCTCCATATTACGCCAAATGAGCGCAAATGGTGGGGAATCAGCCGCGGGGACGAAGTGAAAGTATTTGATACGGATTGCGGAAAAATAGCCATCCAAATTTGCTATGATATCGAATTCCCTGAGCTGGCGAGAATTGCCACTGATAAAGGTGCAAAAATTATATTTACACCTTTTTGTACTGAAGATCGCCAAGGATATTTGCGGGTGCGCTATTGTGCTCAGGCCCGCGCTGTTGAAAATCAGATATACACGGTAATTTCAGGAACGGTGGGCAATCTTCCGCAAACTGAGAATATGGATATTCAGTATGCACAGTCTGCCATATTTGCACCATCTGATTTTGAGTTTGCAAGGGATGGCATTGTGGGAGAGACCAATCCAAATATTGAAATGGTCCTGATTGGTGATGTTGATCTGGAAATTCTCCGCCGGCAAAGACAGGATGGCACAGTGCGCCAGCTAAAAGACCGCAGGCATGATATTTACAGCATTAAATATAAGAAGTAATATATAGTTGCAGATTGAGCGCCTTTCACCTGGCGCTCAATGCTTTTCAGCGGAAGCATACATAATTTTAGGGTGAATTTTGTCAAAAAAACTCGGATGTTTTTAAGAGGGAAAATCGCCTGGGACTCGAAAAGGAATATGAAGAAGCTTTTTTTAGGAGGTCATACGATGGAATGGAAGACAGCGGCAGAACGATGGATAAAACATGAGAATTTGGACAGTGAATTACTGGAACAGCTGAAAGGTCTGCAGGGAAATGAAAAGCTCCTTGAAGAAGCGTTTTATAAGGGACTGGAATTTGGAACAGGCGGTATGCGCGGGGAGATAGGACCTGGAACAAACCGCATGAATATATATACAGTCCGTAAGGCATCTGCGGGACTTGCCGCATACATAGAAGAAAAAGGATTGGAAGCAAAGAACAGAGGGGTGGCAATTGCATATGATTCACGCCGCATGTCCCCTGAATTTGCAATGGAAGCGGCTAAAACGCTTGCCAGCAGGGGCATTCAGACATATGTATTTGACGAACTCCGCCCAACACCTGAACTTTCATTCGCAGTCCGGTACCTGCATGCGTATGCTGGGATAGTCGTGACAGCAAGCCATAATCCACCGGAATACAATGGCTATAAGGTGTATGGATCGGACGGTGCTCAGCTGACTCCTGCCGAAGCTGACATTGTTATCGGCAAAGTAAATGAAATAGAAAACGAACTGCTTATTGAAGTGATGGACGAGAACAATTTAAAGGAAAAAGGGCTTATCACAATGATTGGAACTACAGTTGATCAGGCCTATCAGAAGCAGCTCCTTACCATTTCCGAAAACCCTGATGCTGCAAATGAAACAGATGTTCATGTGGTTTTCACACCTCTGCACGGTACAGCCAATAAGCCAATTAGAGAGGCTTTGGCTGCTTTGGGTTATGAACATGTGCATGTAGTAAAGGAACAGGAGCTCCCGGATCCTGAGTTTTCAACAGTAAAGAGTCCTAATCCAGAGGAGAAAATTGCATTTGAGCTGGCCATGAGAGATGGAAAAGAGACAAATGCAGATATTTTAATTGCTACAGACCCAGATGCTGATCGTCTTGGCATTGCTGCAAAAAACAAAGATGGTGAGTATGTCCTTTTGACAGGAAATCAGACAGGTGCATTGCTGCTTCACTATATACTTTCTCAGAAGAAAGAGAAGAATACACTGCCCGACAATGGCATTATGCTAAAAACGATCGTTACATCTGAATTTGGACGCAAGGTTGCTTCATCTTTTGGTGTAGAAACCATCGATGTTTTAACAGGCTTTAAGTTTATTGCAGAAAAAATCAAGGAATACGAGGAGACTGGAGAATACAGCTTCCTGTTTGGATATGAGGAAAGCTATGGCTATCTTATCGGCGACTTTGCAAGGGATAAAGATGCTATCCAGGCAGCTTTGCTTTCTGCGGAAATGGCTGCTTTTTATAAAAAGAAAGACATGTCCCTTTATGATGCATTGCTCAGCTTATTTGACGAGTATGGCTATTTTCTTGAAGGGTTAAAATCAATGACTCTAAAGGGAATTGAAGGAGCAGAAAAAATCCAGCAGACCCTGGCATCCTTCCGTGCCAATCCGATAAAAGACCTTCAAGGAATGAAGGTCCAGGCAGTTGAAGATTACTTAACAGGAATAAGAACAGAAGAAGATGGAATGGAGAAAGTAATAGACCTGCCGAAGTCCAATGTTATTAAGTATTTCTTCGAAGATGGGACCTGGATCTGCCTAAGGCCATCAGGTACAGAACCGAAAATTAAATTCTACTTTGGAATCAGTGCCTCCTCATTAGTCAGCAGCAAGGAAAAACTGGAATCTGTTCAAAAAGACTTTATGCAAATCGTAGAAGAAAGAATGGGCAGTTCAGTATTAAAATAGCTTTTAATATCCAGAAAGTTATTATCCGGAAAGGAAGATTCGATGTTAAAGGGACAAGCGGCAATCGTAACAGGTGCATCAAGAGGGATCGGCAAGGAAATTGCTGTTAAACTGGCCAAGCAGGGCATGAAGCTTACCCTGATTGGAAGCTCAGGGGAAGTTCATAAATCTGCTGAAGATCTCAAGAAAATGGGATTTGCAGATGTACTGCCCATTCAAGCAGATATTTCAGATGAAGCCCAAGTAAAGGATGCAGTTGAAAAAACTCTTCAGAAGTACAAACAGCTTGATCTTCTGGTGAACAATGCAGGGGTGGGCTTTTTTAAGCAGGTTGATGAAACAACACTGGACGAGTGGAAAAAGGTCTTTGAAGTAAATGTGCAGGGAGTCTTCCTCGGATGCAAGGCAGTACTGCCGTACATGAAAGAGCGTAAATCCGGTACAATCATTACCATTTCTTCAGACGTAGCCAGATACACCATCCCCAATGGATCAGCCTATACAGCTACAAAATATGCAGTGCAGGGCTTTTCGGGATCTTTAGCTCAGGAAGTCAGAGAATACGGTATCCGCGTCGGAACCATTAATCCCGGCATGGTAGATACGTTTTTTGCGGAATCTAAGCAGGGGCTTGAAGAGAAAAGAGATTGGCTAAAGGTCGAAGATATCGCCAATGCTGTTGTTTACATGGCGTCTGCGCCGAAACACATGCTGATAGACGAAATCGTCCTTCATCCATTTGTTCAAAACTATCCAATTGCATAATATATGCACCGGAGAGGCCTCCTCTTCGGTGTTTTTCTGTCTACAACTTTAGTCGCAGGCCGCTTCCTCCAAAATGCCAAGGAAGAAAGGGAATAAAAGTTATATAATAAAAGTACATAATATGAAAGTTCCAAGGGGGATAAGGGTGTTAGGGGAAAAAAGGCAATCTGAAATCAGAATTTTAAAAGAAATAGCAGAACTGTTGAATGAAGGAACAGAAATTGATTCCCTTTTAAAAGAGGTTCTGCAGAAATTGCTTCATATTACCAGTCTTGAAACGGGATGGGTATTTCTAATCGATAGCCAAGGGGAGTTTCGCCTGGCAGCAGAAGAGAAACTGCCGCCTGCTCTTTCAGCGGATAACTGCAGACCGATGTGCAAGGGAGACTGCTGGTGTATTGACCGCTATAATGACGGCAGATTAAACAAAGCTTCGAACATTATTGAATGCAAAAGAATAGAAGATGCCATTGCCGAGCAAAGAAAGGATACCAACGGGCTTACCCATCATGCCTCCGTACCGCTGAGAGCAGGGGAAGAAAAGTTTGGGATCCTTAATATCGGCTCACCTGATAAAACCCATTTTTCACCTGAAGAATTGGCATTGCTGGAATCGGTAGCTTTTCAAATTGGAACGGCTATAAAACGAATCAAACTGACGCAGCTGGAACAGGAGACGGCTCTTGCTGCGGAAAGAAATAGGCTGGCAAGGGACCTGCATGATTCAGTTAACCAGCTATTATTCTCCTTAAGCTTAACGGCAAGAGGAGGGGCTGAAATGACTGATAGCCCTGAAATTAAAGAGACCTTTTCTTACATGCAGGATCTCGCACAGGAAGCTTTAAGCGAGATGAGGGCACTTATCTGGCAGCTGAAACCCCGCGGCCTGGAAAATGGGATTGTATGTGCTATGCAGACCTACAGCCAAATGCTTGGCCTGAAGCTCAATTCAAAAGTAAATGGTGTGATCTGTCTGCCCGGAAAAGTGGAAGAGACACTATGGAGAATTGGCCAGGAAGCACTGGCCAATTGCAAAAAACACTCTGGTGGATCAACAGCAGATTTAGAACTGACAGTGGATGAAAAAACAGTTGAAATGGTGATTTCCGATTGCGGCAGAGGGTTTCATTATCGTGAAAATGATATCCCTTCTCTCGGGCTCAAAAGCATGAAGAAAAGGACGGAAGCACTGAATGGTTTATTTAAAATAAAAACAGAGCCAAACAAAGGAACGAAAATTGAAATTATCATTCCTTTGAAAAAGGGAGGGATGAAATAGATGGCCATCAAGGTTTTAATAGCGGACGATCATCATGTTGTAAGAAGGGGTCTTGTATTCTTTCTGAAAACACAGCCGGAAATAGAAATTATCGGAGAAGCAAAAAACGGCCGTGAAGCTGTAGAGATGATGCAAACAAACCAGCCTGATGTTGTATTAATGGACTTGGATATGCCTGTTATGAATGGTATTGAAGCCACAAAGCAAATTAAAGCGAGCTGCCCTGAAGTGAAGATCATGATACTCACAAGCTTTTCAGACCAGGATCATGTGATTCCGGCAATTGAGGCGGGGGCCTCAGGGTATCAGCTCAAGGACATTGAGCCGGATATTCTTGTTCAGGCAATTATCCAGCTGATGAAAGGGGAGAACCAGCTGCATCCAAAAGCCACCTCCCATCTGCTCACACATTTAACGAATAAAAACAGTATAGAAAGGCAGCCGCTGGAAGAACTGACAAAAAGAGAACTGGAGGTTCTGCGGGAAATTGCAAAAGGGAAAAGCAATAAAGAAATTGCTTCATCCCTTTATATAACAGAAAAGACAGTCAAAACACATGTTTCCAACTTATTGTCCAAATTGGAACTTGCTGACAGAACACAGGCAGCACTATATGCAGTGCGTCATGGTATTGCAGATTCAAATTGAAAAAATCATCCTAAAGTTGCAGAAGATATTTACTGAATTAGTCCTAAGATAAGCTTTATAAAACTCAGCCATACTGACGATGTTTAAAAGCGCATATTTCTATATACTAAAGAATATAGGAACTAAAAGGAGAGTTTAGAATGAAGCTTACGATTATTAATGGAAGCCCGCGAGCTAAGGGAAGAACGGGAATAGCCTCTCGTTATATTGCAAGGAAATATAATGCTGAACTGATCGATTTAAGTCTTGGAGAAATTCCTTTATATAATGGAACAGAAGATCAATATCAGCTGTCTGCCGTTAAAAAGCTGCGCCAGCAGATTGCAGATTCTGATGGGGTTATTCTTGCTTCCCCTGAGTATCACAGTGCTATGAGCGGAGCTCTAAAAAATGCGCTGGATTTTCTCGGAAGCGAGCAATTTGCCCATAAGCCAGTCGGCTTGCTGGTTGTGGCAGGAGGCGGAAAAGGCGGCATCAATGCCCTTAATAATTTGAGAATTGCGGGCAGGGGTGTATACGCCAATGTCATTCCTAAGCAGCTGGTCCTGGACCCGCATTGTTTCGATTATGAAAATGATGGCCTTTTTGAGGAACCTGCCCAGCTTGTTGAGGGATTAATGAAAGAACTTCAGCTTTATATGAAGGCGTATGGTCAAATTAAGCAGGAATTAAAATAAAACAAATACAAAAACACGGACCCAAAAATCCGTGTTTTATTATTGGTGGAATTCTTTTTTAAGTTAGTTCATAAAATACTGTGTTTGGCAGCAGTTTTTCCGATAATTCATTGGCATGGTCAATATATCTCAAGAGTGAATATAAATGTTTCTCAATAACAGAATAGTCTTTTTCGAAGTTGTAGGCATGAAGGAAATGTTCGATCTTCTTCGAAAGAAATTGATCATCTGTTCTGACCATCAGGATCAGCAGGTTATCCCATTCTGACCGGTGCGTGTAATATAGCGCACGGTCATAATCCACTTTATTCATTTATCCTCTCCTCCTCTTTCAGGAGTTGATTATAGTTTATGATGATGCAGAATTTTATTTCGAAGTAAATCTTGGACTTGTTGATTTCAAAGGGTTATCATCATTTACCTGTATATTGGCCACATGCATTTATAACACAATCCCATACATAAAATTGAAAACTGAGCCAAAAATATAATTAACGACACATGCTTTGGAGGATATATGAAAAAGTATTTAACGATGTTTATGCTGGTTTGTTTATTAGCCGGGGGAGGCTCCTTAGCAGGAGCTGTCCAAAAACCGGATTATGAAAAGTATGGAAGAATTGCCATCGCAGTTGTAAAGGAAGATTATCCTGGGGAAGAGGTAGTGGATTATCAGTACGGAGGAAGGAAAAAAGTTACCGAAACAGATGTGACAGACACCTTCACATTTACAGTAAAAGAAGATGGGAAGCCTGTAACTGTGCTGGTTTTGGTCACACATAATCTCAAGGATAACAAAGCGGTTAGCCTATCTGTAGAGAGAAAGACTCAGTAAGCTCCTTCGGGGGCTTTTTTCATTGAATTTGGCCAGCAAACCCCTTATTTAAAATAATGATAAAAACAAATCTTTCTGATAATCTTGGATTATGAATATAAGCGTCAAATATGGGGAGTGAGTTTTATGAAGGAATCAATTCTTGTTGCGGAAGATGAAGCTAAGATCGCCAGGCTTCTGGAAATTGAACTTGAATTCGAGGGCTATCAAGTGACAAAGGCAATGGATGGTTTTCAGGCAATGGAGTTTTATCGAACTGGCAGCTGGGACTTAATTATTCTGGATATCATGCTGCCGGGATTTAGCGGAATTGAAATTCTGCGAAGAATTCGCAGCAAGGATAAACAGACCCCCATTTTGCTGCTGACGGCTAAAAGCTCAGTGGAAGATAAAGTATCTGGTTTAGATTTGGGTGCGAATGATTACATAACAAAACCTTTCCAAATTGAGGAACTGCTTGCGAGGATTCGGGCGGCATTAAGGGTTAAGTCAGCGGCTGCCAAAGAAACGGCAGCTAATGATTGTCTGGAAGTGTCAAATTTAAAGCTCAATGAAAAAACAAGAGAAGTCAGCAGGGGAGATCAGTTCATAGAACTGACGCCCAGAGAATTTGATTTACTTGTGTATTTAATGACAAATAAAAAACAGGTCCTGAACAGGGAACAGATTTTGGAGGCCGTCTGGGGATATGACTTTTTGGGGGACACAAATGTCGTGGATGTCTATATCAGATATTTGCGCAAGAAAATAGACTTGCCTGAGATGCCTTCTCTTATCCATACAATCCGCGGAGTAGGGTATGTATTAAAGGAGACGAAATGAATCTTAGGAAGAAAATTTATTTGTATACAACCGTTCTCTTTGCCGTATTGCTGCTTGTCATGAATATCGCTGTGTATGCTGTTTTCAGCAAATTAATATATGAAAATGAGCAGGCGGCCATTTCAAATGAAATGGCTAATATAACAAAAATTGCACAAAGTTCAATCGGGAATGTTCCGGAAGCTGAACTGCTTAGGGCCCTTGTTCCTTCAAGTGGGATGGTAAGACTGGTTCAGCCGGATAAAAAGGCAGTAACCTCAACATCTGCGGATGAAAAGGCGCTCAGTGAAATTCCTGCAGAGTATATCAGCAATGAATTGATAAAAACAATGGAAAGTGATAAGAAGGCCTATATGTTTGCGTCTGCACCAGTGATCCTTCCAGATGGTGAAATAGGGAGCTTTCAGCTGACCAGAAGCATGGAAAGTGCAGAAAAAATATTAAGGACTCTACGCTTCGTTCTAGGGATTGTCACAGTCCTGGCAATGATTCCCGTTCTAATCTCCAGCGCTATCCTTAGTAAGTTTATTACAAGGCCTGTTGCAACAATGACAGCCACCATGAAAGAAATTAGAAAAAGCGGCCAATTCAAACGTCTTGAACTGGAGGAAAAATCTCAGGATGAGCTGCATCAAATGGGTGAAACCTTCAACCATATGATAGATCTTCTTGAATCCAATTATGAAAAGCAAAAACTTTTTATATCAAATGCTTCCCATGAGTTAAAAACCCCATTAACTGTTATTGAGAGTTATTCAAGCCTGCTTAAGAGAAGAGGATTGAAAGAACCTGAATTATTTAATGAATCAATAGAAGCCATTCATTCAGAGGCATTAAGAATGAAGGAAATGACAGAACAGCTTCTTTTGCTTGCACGGCATGATGACCAGTGGATGCTCGATTTGAAATTGATAGATCTTAACAGTTTTTTAACCCAAGTTATTCGGACTTACGGAGATGCTTTTAAAAGGACTATACAGTTGGAATTCAGATTGGCTGATAATACCTTTATTCAAACGGATGAAAATAAGTTAAGGCAGCTCCTGTTTATTTTTCTGGATAATGCCAGGAAATACAGTGATGATGTCATAAGGGTTAATGCTGGGATAGAGAAAAGTGAAGTTTATATCCGGATTGAAGATCGCGGTATGGGTATTCCCCAGAAGGATCTGTCAAGGGTGTTTGACCGTTTTTACCGGGTAGATGAGGCAAGAAACAGAAAAACAGGAGGATCGGGACTGGGACTGGCTCTTGCCAAAGAAATCGCTGATGCTCTAGGGGTTGAGATCAGACTCGAAAGTACTGAAGGATTAGGAACTGCAGCATCCATAAGCATCAAAATAACTTAACCATTCTCATCATTTTCTCATTTTATTATCAGATAATGGAGAAATAAGATAAGTAAAGAGGTGTAAGGAAATGAAGCATAAACTTATAATAATTTCAGCTTCGGGGCTTCTGCTTGCTGCGCTCCTTGTATTTGCTGTAATACAATTCATTAATGTCTCTGCTTCTGAATCCATCACTGAAAGTGAAGCCAGGGAATTAATAAAAGACCGATATCAGGGAGAAATTCTGAATTTGAAAAAAGTGAATAGCACTTATTTGATTGAAATGAAAAGAGGAGAAGGGTTCTATGAAATAATGCTGAGTGAAAACAGGGGAGAAATTCTTTCATTTGAAAAAAAGGATCAGACTTCTAATGGTGAACAGAAACAGCTTGATGAAGAAAAAATAAAGGGAATTATTCAGGCAGAAGAATCTGGTGAATTACTCTCCCTGAAAAAAGTGACTCAGAAAGAAAAGCCAGCCTTTGAGGCAATCGTTCAGAAAGATGAAGAGAAGATTAAGATTATTGTTGATGCTCTGAATGGTGAAATTTTATCTCGTGCTGCTGAGAAAACTAAGGTCCCTGTCAAAAATCTAACCGAAGAGGAAGCCGTCCAGATTGCTCTAAAAAATGAACCTGGGGAAGTGGATGATATCAGCTTTGGAGAAACAGACAAGGGATCTTATTATCTTATTGAGATAGAAAAGGATGATGGCAGGGAAGCAGCTGTCCAGATCCATGCTATTACAGGAAAAGTGTTGTCGGTTACCTGGGATGATTAATCCCTTTCTCATCAAATTTTAATTTTCTTATCCTTTTTCTCTCATTTTCACCGGTTATATTGAACATGTAGAAAAGAAAAAGGAGGAAGAATAAAATGAACAAAAAATTTGCAGTTATTTCTTTGGCAGGAGCTGTATTGCTGGGTGGTGCTGTTGCAGCAGGTGCAGCAGATACGAATGGAAAAGGAAGCACCGGGAGTAAAATAGAAGCAGTACAGGATTTGATTACTGTAGAAGAAGCGAAGAAGATTGCTCTTTCTGAAGCAGAGGGAAGAGTAGAGAGCATTGAATTGGAAAGAGCAAATGGCAATCAGTATTATGAAATTGATATTGAGAACGGGACAGAAGATTTCGATATTAAGATTAATGCCTTAGATGGAAAAGTTATATCATTTAATAAAGAGCGAGATGATGACAATGATCAGTCTGAAAAAGAGGTATATGGGGAAAATATAATCTCCGAACAAAAGGCTATTGAAATAGCTGAAAAAGAGGTTAATGGAACGATGAAAGAAATTGAAATAGATGAAGACGATGGTCAAATCCTATATGAAGTTGAACTGCAAACAAAAAAAGGCGAAGCAGATGTTGATATTGATGCTGAAACAGGAAAAGTATTAAAAGTCGAATTGGGTGACTAATTCTAAGTGGAAAGCGGGGCGGAATGCTCCGCTTTTTGCTGTAATTTGTAACAAGCTTATGAAGAGACTACTCATCAATCCTCTTGTTGGTTCATAGATTATGGTAAGGACTAAAAGGGGGAGTGGCAATGCGAGAAGAAGAAAATAAGTCATTGGAATATGCCATTCAGGAAATTACTGAAATTGCAAATGGGTTTGGCTTGGACTATTACCCGATGAGGTATGAAATCTGTCCTGCAGAAATCATTTATACATTCGGGGCTTATGGCATGCCGACCAGGTTTTCGCATTGGAGCTTTGGAAAACAGTTTCATAAGATGAAGCTGCATTATGATTTAGGATTATCAAAAATTTATGAGCTTGTAATCAATTCGGATCCTTGCTACGCGTTTTTGCTCGATTCCAATGCCCTTATTCAGAACAAATTAATTGTTGCACATGTTTTAGCACACTGCGATTTCTTTAAAAATAATGTCCGTTTTCAAAACACAAAGAGGGACATGGTAGAGAGCATGGCTGCAACTGCCGAAAGAATCAGGCAATATGAAATTGAGTTTGGGAAGAAGGAAGTGGAAACTTTCCTTGATGCAGTTCTGGCAATTGAAGAACATATTGATCCGTCTCTTATGAGGCCGAAGCTCTCATGGAGTACGGAAGATGAATATGAAAGCAGCGGTGATACGGCAGCGTCTAGCCCTTATGATGATTTATGGGGGTTGGATGAAAGGAACAAAAAGCATGAGCCAAAGAAGAAGAAAAAGAAATTCCCTCCAAAACCCGAAAAGGATTTACTGTTATTCATTGAAAGCTACAGCAGGGAGCTCACCGACTGGCAGCGGGATATATTAACTATGATGCGGGAAGAAATGCTCTATTTTTGGCCGCAGCTCGAAACAAAAATCATGAATGAGGGCTGGGCTTCCTATTGGCATCAGCGTATTTTAAGGGAAATGGATTTGACATCTGCAGAAGCTCTTGAATTTGCCAAATTGAATGCAGGAGTGGTTCAGCCGTCCAGAACAGGAATCAATCCATATTATCTGGGACTGAAAATTTTTGAGGATATTGAAGAGAGGTATAACAATCCGTCGGAGGAAATGAAGAGACGCGGTGTAGTGCCAGGTTCAGGCAGGGAAAAAATGTTTGAGGTACGTGAAATCGAATCAGACATTTCATTTTTGAGAAATTATTTAACAAAAGACCTTGTCATGAGAGAAGATATGTACCTTTTCCAAAAGCAGGGGAAGGATTATAAAATTGTTGATAAACAGTGGGAGCATGTTCGCGATCAGCTTGTCAGCATGCGTGTAAATGGAGGATTCCCATATTTAACGGTTAATGACGGCGACTATATGAAGAATGGAGAGCTTTACCTTAAGCACTGGTTTGAAGGAGTTGAGCTGGATCTTAAATATCTTGAAAAAGTACTCCCATACGTATACCAGCTTTGGGGAAGAGGAGTCCATATGGAAACCATTGTTGAAGGCAAGAATATGCTTTTCACTTACGATGGGAAGAGCATTCATAGAAAATACTTATAATAATGGAGGACGAACCACATCTGAAGTGGTTCGTTTTTTTGGGTATTTAAAATAAACATGTTTATAAAGAAATGGGAACGATATAAACTAAATACTTTCTTCCTGGGGAGTATTGCAGTAATATTAACGAGTACAAGCGGGGGTATTGGGAATAGGCTATTTGTTGAATTCCCAGTTACTGATATTTAGCTTGGATCCATTCAGAAACTGCAGGAAGGGTGATAATCTTGAAAATTACAGATTCAGCTCGGGACCTATTGAAGCAAGTGTTTCAAGAGAAAGATGCGGCCGGCATTAGAGTATACTTCGCGGGCTATGGCTGAGGAGGCCCACAAATTGGACTGGCTCTGGATGAGCCGGAAGCAGACGATATAATCGAAACAATCAGTGAAATCCAGGTTGCATTTGACCCGGAAATCAAGCCGCATACAGTAAGTATGATTCTGGACCATGATAAGGAAAATGAAAGACTGGTTTTGTTAGGCAATGAAAGCGACTGCTGCTAAGGCAAAAACAAAAGACACCCGTTTGGGTGTTTTTCTTTTGAAAAAATTCAAATATTGACTATATACCTTTTGGGGTATATAGTGTGAGTTGTAATGAATTAATATTGCAGATGATATTACGAGGTTGCTGCGCAAAAAGGGTTTTGAATAAGTAGTCATTCTCAATCCCTGATTGTCATTCCACCAAATAAATGGGGTGAAAAATATGGTATACGATGAAGGATAAAAAAACCGAATCAAAAGAGCTGAGGGGCAGCTTAGGGGTATTTTAAAAATGATGGAAGATGAGAAGGATTGCAAATCTGTTACTACTCAACTAAATGCTTCCCGTTCTGCGATTGATAAAGCAATCGCGGTTATTGTCAGTCAAAATCTTGAACAGTGCATTATAGAAAATGCTGAAAAGGGTACAGCAAACTCAAGTATTATTGAAGAGGCCGTCAACTTACTTGTTAAAAGCAGATAAAAGACTGTTGACTTCCTCATTTTTTTTAGTTAGTATATACCCTGTGGGGTATTAATGAAATCTGTAATTGGAGGTTATCAAATGACCATTGTAAATGGAGTTATTATTGCTCTTCTTATTATCTTTTTAGTTCGAAAAATGATTCCAGTTAAAGGAGTCAGGCAGATGACACCTGCTCAGCTGCAAAACGAACAAAAGGATAATAACAAGCAATATATTGATGTGAGAACACCTGCAGAGTATAAACGATTCCATGTTCCGGGATTTGTCAATATGCCTCTTCATCAGCTTCACCAGAAAAAGAGCCAGCTATCAAAGGATCAGGAAGTAGTTGTCATGTGCCAAAGTGGAATGAGAAGCAGCAAAGCGAGCAAAATCCTGAAGAAAGAAGGCTTTAAAAATATAACAAATATCAGAGGCGGACTGAGCGCCTGGAGATAAGGGAGGATATTTCATATGAAAACTATGACTGCAAAGGATGCTGAGCAGAAAATAGCTGCCGGGAAACCTTTGAATTTAATCGATGTGCGTGAGGTGGATGAAATTAAGGAAGGGAAGATTCCATTAGCCATTCATATTCCGCTTGGATTAATTGAATTCCGCATGCATGAACTGGATAATAAAGAATATGTAATGGTTTGCAGATCAGGCAGCCGCAGTGGACTAGCTGCCCGTTTTCTTGAAAGCCAGGGTTTTAGCGTGATCAATATGAGCGGCGGTATGATGAACTGGGAAGGTCCCATAGAATAACTTGATGTTCGAAAAGAAAAGGGGTATTGACAGAAAGTAAAGCATACTTTAATATATACCCCACAAGGTATGTAGACATGGTTACCAATAACAATATAAACTTTATTTTTTTTGATTATATGAATACCCATTAGGGTAAAAGGAGGAAGAAGAATGGATAAGAAGAAGACAACGATTGTTCTATTCAGCGGAGATTATGACAAGGTGATGGCAGCTTATATCATTGCGAACGGAGCAGCTGCTTATGACCATGAGGTAACAATTTTTCACACTTTTTGGGGACTGAATGCTCTAAGGAAAGATGAGCCTATTCAAGTGAAAAAATCATTTTTGGAAAAAATGTTTGGAAAAATGATGCCTAGGGGCCCTGAAAAAATGGGTCTTTCAAAAATGAATATGGGAGGCATGGGTCCAAAAATGATTAAAGATATAATGAAAAAGCACAACACGATGCCAGTAAAAGATTTGATTGATATGGCAAAAGAACAGGATATTAAGCTGGTAGCCTGTCAGATGACAGTGGATCTTCTGGGCTTTAAACCAGATGAAATTATTGATGGCGTTGAATATGCTGGTGTAGCAGCGTACCTGGCAGATGCAGAAGATGGAAATGTAAATTTATTCATCTAAACCAAATTTTTAAAATAGGGGGATATCTAAATGAAAACATTAAAAGCAAACTTTACGGTAGATGCAAAAGGCCTTGCTTGCCCAATGCCAATTGTAAGAACAAAAAAGGCAATTAATAATCTAAACCCTGGTGAAGTACTTGAGGTACTAGCAACGGATAAAGGTTCAAAGGTAGATATTCTGGCCTGGTCAAAAAGTTCGGGACATCAATATCTTGGGACAATCGAAGAAGGTGATGTACTTATGCACTATATCCGCAAAGCAAGTGAAAATGAAGAGCGAGAAGCAGCAAATTTTGAGACTATTGCTTCTAACGAAGATCTTAAAAAAGAACTTGAATCAAATTCAGAGATTGTTGTACTTGATGTAAGGGAACCCGCTGAATATGCATTTGGACATATTCCAAACGCTGTTTCCATTCCTTTTGGCGAACTTGAAGAACGAATAGGCGAGCTGGATAAAGATAAAAAGATATATGTAGTATGCCGTACAGGCAGCCGCAGTGATATGGCTTCACAGGCATTAACCAAAAAAGGCTTCTCGAACATAATTAATGTAGTGCCGGGAATGTCTGGCTGGAATGGACCGACAGAAACTAAAGTGAATTAAAAAATTTTATAATAAAATATACATCAGGGGGTATAAGTTTATGAAAGCAATGACTGCTAAAGAAGTAACAAGGAAGGTTATTCAAAATGAAGAGCTATTTATACTAGATGTGCGCAATGAAAGTGACTTTAATGATTGGAAAATCGAAGGTAAACATTTCGAACATCTTAACATTCCTTACTTCGATCTTCTTGATGGAGTAGAGCCTATTCTTGATAAAATTCCAGCTGATAAAGAGATTTTAGTAGTGTGTGCAAAAGAAGGTTCTTCCGTAATGGTCGCAGAAATGCTTGAAGAAGCAGGACGCGATGCTTCCTATCTGACAGGCGGGATGAAATCATGGAGTGAGCACCTTGAGCCAGTTAAAGTGGGCGATTTGAAGGGTGGCGGAGAAATCTATCAATTCGTCCGCATCGGAAAAGGCTGCCTATCTTACATGGTGATTTCAAACGGTGAAGCTGCAATCGTGGATGCAACAAGAATGACAGACGTATTTACTGATTTTGCTGCCGAAAAGAATGCGGAGATCAAGCATGTCTTTGATACACACCTGCATGCAGATCATATTTCAGGCGGACGCAAAATTGCTGAAAAAACGGGTGCTTCTTACTGGCTTCCTCCTAAGGATGCAGAAGAAGTAACATTTGAATTCAGCCGTCTTGAAGATGAAAATGAGGTAATGATTGGTTCTGCTAAGATCAGCATTCAAGCTGTTTATTCACCAGGCCATACAATTGGATCAACATCATTTGTGGTAGATGATCAGTACCTTCTATCAGGCGATATTCTATTCATCGATTCAATTGGCCGACCGGACCTTGCAGGAAAAGCCGGTGACTGGGCTGGCGATTTAAGAGAGACACTTTATAAGCGCTATAAGGAGCTATCAAGTGAATTAGTTGTTATGCCTGCACACTTCATGATCATTGATGAGTTGAATGAAGATGGCAGTGTTTCTGGGAAACTTGGCACATTATTTGCTGAAAATCATGGTTTAAATATTGATGACGAAGGAGAGTTCAGAAAATTAGTTTCTGAAAATCTTCCACCTCAGCCAAATGCTTATCAGGAAATCCGCGAAACAAATATGGGGAAAATCAGCCCCGATGAAGAAAAACAGAGAGAGATGGAAATCGGTCCTAACCGCTGTGCTGTAAGATAATTACCTGAATTCAAAAACTTTAGCATAGATAATTTAAAAAACTGGAGGAATGAAAACATGAACACGGCAAAAGTACTGGATGCAAAAGGTTTAGCTTGTCCAATGCCAATCGTAAAAACAAAGAAAGCGATAGGGGAAATCGAATCAGGCCAGGTGCTTGAAGTTCATACAACCGACAAAGGCGCAGTCAAAGACTTGGCTGCCTGGACAGAGTCAACAGGACATGAACTTTTAAAACATGAGGATGACAACGGAATTTTAAAGTTCTGGATAAAAAAGGGCTAATCTATTGAAAGGTAAAAGGGGGTTTCTACTCCCTTTTATCGCTAAAAGGAGGAGATAGCCACATGGATTTGACCTTTTTACTCGTTATATTTTTAATTGGTTTTATCGGGTCTTACATTTCCGGCATGGTAGGAATTGGAGGCTCAATCATTAAATATCCTATGCTCTTATACATTCCGCCATTATTTGGATTAGCTGCTTTTTCTGCTCACGAAGTATCCGGAATCAGTGCAGTACAGGTGTTTTTTGCAACAATCGGGGGTGTCTGGGCTTACAGAAAAGGAGGATACCTGAATAAAAAACTTATTATTTATATGGGTTCAGCAATACTAATCGGAAGTTTAATCGGAAGCTACGGTTCAAGGTTTTTGACTGAAGGCGGCATCAATCTTGTATATGGAGTATTGGCTTTAATTGCGGCAGTCATGATGTTCGTGCCGAAAAAAGGCTTGGATGATATACCCTTGGATCAAGTAAAGTTCAATAAATGGCTTGCAGCCTTCTTTGCTTTGATCGTCGGCATCGGAGCTGGAATCGTAGGTGCAGCAGGTGCGTTTTTACTGGTTCCTATTATGCTGGTTGTATTGAAGATCCCTACAAGGATGACGATTGCGACATCACTGGCCATTACATTTATTTCATCGATTGGATCTACAGCTGGCAAATTGGCAACCGGACAGGTGGACTATATTCCTGCTGCCATAATGATCATTGCCAGCTTAATTGCTTCACCATTAGGAGCAGCTGCAGGAAAGAGAGTGAATACAAAAATCCTCCAAGTCATATTGGCTGTTTTAATTCTGACAACATCAATCAAAATCTGGATGGATATTTTATAATTAAGAGGGAGGGGGCAGCGGGTGCTGTTCCCTTTTAATTTTAACCTCTTTGATATTTATCGTATTGCTAACATATTTATTTGTTATTTGATTTAACTGCCGCATCCAGCCGGTTTAGCAACAAAGGATATTACTGAAGAGAGGTTTTCATAAGACCATTAAAACCATTCTTAGTGAATGGCTTTCTTTTTAAATCTGCCGCCTCTGACTTCAGCAATATCAGCTACTGCTAAGAAAGCACTCGGATCTAATTCTTCGACAATTGATTTTAATTTTGCTTCTTCAAGTCTGGTTATGACGCAAAAAATTACTTTTTTGTCATCCCCAGTGTATGCACCTTCCCCATTTAAGTAGGTTACGCCTCGTCCAAGCCGGGCCAGAATCGCTTCGCCTATAACCTTGTGCTGGTCGCTGATGATCCAGGCGGATTTGGATTCATCCAGCCCGCTGATGACAACATCAATAGTCTTGAAAGCAATGAAATATGCAAGGATTGAGTACATGGCACGGTCCCAGCCAAAAACAAAGCCTGCAGTAGCAAAAATGAAGATATTGAAAAACATAATAATTTCGCCGACAGAGAACGGAAGCTTTTTATTTACCAGAATGGCCAGTATCTCTGTCCCATCTAAAGATCCTCCATACCTAATCACCATTCCGACCCCAACGCCAAGAACGATACCGCCAAATACAGTAGCTAACAGCAAGTCCTCTGTAAATACGGGAACCTCATGCAAGAGGAGGGTAGTGGCTGATAATACCGCAATGCCCAGCAATGTAGACAAAGCAAAGGTTTTCCCTATCTGTTTGTACCCTATGTAAAAAAATGGAATATTTAAGATAAAAATAAACCAGCCGAGTTTCCAGCCGGACATGTGGGAGAGGATAATGGAGATTCCTACTATTCCGCCATCCAGAATTTTATTGGGCACTAGGAATTCTTCGATTCCGACCCCCATAAGTATGGCTCCAAGTATGATGAAGAAAATTCTTTTTGCAAGCTTGCCTTTAGTCAACCCTTTATGTACATTTGCTTCAACAGCAGTCTCAAGTGAAACGTTCATAAATGACCCCCATTTAAATTGATGAAAAATCTGTCAAACTGAACGAGCATCTTTAATGAGCTAATAACATAATATGATAGCTTGTGCCAATTTAGCTCAAATTAATTATTCGATAAGTTTGATAAAAACTATATCTAATTATAACATTTCTTATATTAAATGAGGGATATCGAGTTTCATAATGATAAGATGTGAGCCCTTAATTAGGATAATTTCCGTTCCGTGGAAAGGTATCTTTTTTATTTATCTATCAAAATGGAATGAATATTTTATTAAAATACGATTAGCTCAAAGGTCTTAGGGGAAATAAACACATACAAGCTATAAGCTGATTAAGGGAGGAGTAGTAAAATGCATAAGGTTATTCAATTTGGCAAGAAGCTCGGAAAGGAATTTAAGAAAGATCGGGCAACCGGGCTTGCAGCCGAACAAGCATATTATTATATGCTCTCCATTTTTCCTTTGTTAATTCTGCTTATCTCCATTGTTCCATATCTTTCACTGGATCCTCAAAAAGCTTTATCATACTTGCAGAGTGTAATGCCGTCAGATTCATTTAATGTTATTGAAGATAATGTAGTGGATATCATTACGAAGCCGAACGGCGGCCTGCTGACGTTCGGTATCATAGGTACTTTATGGTCCGCTTCTAATGGAATGCAGGCATTCATAAGAGCCATGAATGACGCCTTCGATGTGGAGGAAACGAGGTCATTTATAAAATCAAGACTAATATCCATAGGTTTGACTCTTGGTTTGCTCGCAGCATTCATCATTGCTATGGTTCTTCCCGTGTTCGGAAAAGTCATCATGAACTTTGTTGAGAATTTTATTAATATACCTGATGGGATGCAGATACTGATCAATGTATTGAGATGGGCCATTGCTTTTGTAATCATGGTTACAGTCCTGGCTATTCTTTATAAGGTGGCACCAAATAAACATTTTCCTTTCAAACAGGTCTTGCCAGGCGCCATAGCCGCAACGGTTATGTGGCAGCTTATATCATTTGGCTTGTCATTTTATGTAAGCAATTTTGGGAATTATTCCGCCACATACGGAAGCCTTGGCGGAGTCATTGTATTGATGCTATGGTTCTTTTTAACCGGACTTGCCCTTGTTATTGGCGGGGAAATCAGTGCCCTCTATCACAGAAATAATACATTCAAGCCGGGCAGAGGAAAGAAAGATGACAAAGAAAATTCCAAGGTGCAAACAGATGCAGAAGCATATCGTACACTTTCAATAAAATAGGACAAAATAAAACGAGGGCTCAGCCCTCGTTTTTATTTAATTTGGTGGATAAAAGGTATTTTGATGTTCCACCATTTCTTTATTTTCTTCGGTGTTTCTTTTACAGCGGATATCGTATTATTTAAGGTCTGTTTCTTATAATTGATATCTCTTTGAATTTCTTTCTGGGTTGCTGTCAGTTCGTCAACCCCATTTTTTAATTGATCTGCTTTTAGCTGCATAACAGTGCTTATAGCTGTCAGTTTCTTAATTGCCGGTTTGGCATCCTTGTATGCTTTAAAAGCATAGATGCCCAGAAAGATCAGGGACGCTGCAATAAGAATCAAGCTTGCATATACAATGAACATTGTGACCTGCCTCCTCATGCTGGTTTTTAAGAAAATTTTCGAACTGCAATTACTGCTAGTCCCGCCGCCTCTCCCCTCGAGGTGTCGGGGTAACCAAGGCGCCTATGTCTTCCTTATTGTTTACCCATTACAACAAAAAATTAACATTAAAACCCTTTAACCAACTCCAGGATAAAGGGGAATTCTCAGAATAAATTAAAGAATTGACCTTCATATTTGAGTTTGCTAGAATTGTTTTCATTATATCAATATATAATTTTGTTGGCACAGGACATTGATCGACTGGTTTTCTGAGGCCATACATTTTAACCTGTATATGTTCAGAGATAGGGTCTGAGCGTTTCTACCGGGCTGCCGTAAATAGCTTGACTACAGGGGATATAGCTTGTTCGAATCGGCATGCTATTTTCTTCTGTTAACTTATGGCAGCTTCGCACATTGCGGAGCTTTTTTTATTGTTTACTAATGGCTCTTTTCGTATAAATTGTTGTTTTTCGCCTATCAATGTTGTCCGTTGATTTCCGCTCCAGACTGCTCGCTTTCCGCGGGGCGGGCGGTGAGCCTCCTCGACGCTCCGCGTCTGCGGGGTCTCACCTGTCCCGCTACTCCCGCAGGAGCCTCGCACCTTCCGCTGCAATCAACTCAGCAAATAATACAAAAATAGCAACAAACCTTGCGAAAACAGTCTTATTAATTAAGGAGGGAATGGCATGTCATCTTTTTTCCGTTTTCGTGAAAGAGAAACATCGTACAAACAGGAAACAATCGCAGGTTTAACGACATTTTTATCAATGGCATATATATTAATTGTAAATCCAATTATACTTAGCCAGGCTGGAATGGATAAAGGAGCTGTCTTTACGGCTACGGCGCTGTCAGCAATTATTGGCTCTTTATTAATTGGCTTGCTGTCCAATTATCCAATTGGGATTGCACCAAGCATGGGCCTCAATTCTTTTTTCACTTTTTCTGTCTGCATCGGCATGGGCATTCCATGGCAAACGGCTTTAACTGGTGTATTTGTTTCAGGGATCTTATTTGTGATTTTAAGCTTATTAAAGATACGGGAAAAAATTATTAACATTATACCCAAGGATTTAAAGCATGCTATAGCAGGCGGCATAGGCTTCTTTATTGCTTTTATCGGATTGAAGAATGCAGGCCTGATTGTAGGTAATGAGGCGACATTTGTTGCGATTGGCGATTTTAAATCCCCAGTCACGCTGCTGGCTGTTTTCTGTTTTATCTTAACAATCGTTTTAATGGTAAGGGGAGTTAAAGGTGCCATTTTTTATGGTATGGTCATTTCAGCTGCAGCTGGGATGTTAATTGGTCTTATTGATAAACCGGAAAAAATTGTTGGGGCCATTCCGAGCCTTGAACCGACATTTGGTGAAGTTTTTCTGAATATTGATCAAATCTTTACGCCGGAAATGCTGGCAGTCATCTTCACTTTCTTATTTGTTGCCTTTTTTGATACGGCTGGAGCCTTAATAGCCATTGCAAGCCAGGCGGGGTTGATGAAGAATAATGAAATCCCTAATGCAGGAAAAGCGCTTCTGGCGGACTCAAGTGCTACTGTAGTCGGTTCTGTGCTAGGAACTTCTACAACTGCCTCCATGATTGAGTCCAGTTCTGGGATTGCGGCCGGAGGAAGGACAGGCTTTACTTCTGTTATCATCTCTGCATGCTTCGCTATTGCATTATTCTTTTCTCCATTGCTCGGTGTCATTACGGCCGAAGTTACCTCTCCGGCACTTATCATTGTCGGAGCACTGATGGCTATGGAAGTGAAACACATAGATTGGGGGAAACTGGAGATTGCTATTCCGGCATTTGTAACCATCTTAATGATGCCGCTGACTTTCAGTGTAGCAACTGGGATTGCTCTTGGCTTCATCTTATACCCAATCACAATGCTGGCATTGAAAAGGCCAAAAGAAATTCATCCGATCATGTATGGATTATGTATTGCATTTATGGGTTATTTTGTTTATCTTGCATAAGGAAAAGGGCTGCCTGTATACTCAGGCAGCCTTTTTGTGAATCCTAAAGTTGCTTTGAAGAAAATGCATTTCTGCTGGAGATCATCAAAAAATGTTTGACTCCACTCTTTTAGTCTAAATAAAAAGAATACAATAAAAAATCATTGAACAATAAGCCAAATTCATACATAATATATATGAGCATATATTCATATAAAGGGGTTGAATGAATGGGACACAGTCATGGCCATGGGCAAGGGCATTCACATGATCACCATCACACAGGCAATAAAAAGGCTTTAATGTGGGCATTTATTTTGATTGCTTCATTTATGATTGTAGAAGTAATTGGAGGCATATGGACTAACAGCCTTGCGCTCCTATCGGATGCCGGACACATGCTGAGTGATGCAGCTGCGCTTGGTTTAAGTTTTCTGGCCATCAAAATAGGGGAAAAAAAAGCGACAAATTCAAAAACATTTGGCTATAAACGATTTGAAATTATTGCTGCTTCAATTAATGGAATCACACTGCTCTTGATTTCTCTCTATATTTTCTATGAAGCTTACCACCGCATTCTTGAACCACCGGCTGTTCAAAGTATGGGTATGCTGGTAATCTCATCAATCGGACTTCTCGTAAATATCGCAGCAGCATTTATATTAATGAGTGGGGATAAGGATCACAATTTAAATGTTAGGAGCGCTTTTCTTCATGTGCTTGGTGACTTGCTTGGTTCTGTTGGAGCTATTACAGCTGCGCTTCTAATTTATTTCTTCGGCTGGGGCATTGCGGACCCGATAGCCAGTGTAATGGTAGCAGTTCTCATCCTAATAAGCGGATGGAGGGTGGTAAAAGAGTCTTTTCATATTTTAATGGAAGGGACGCCTTCCCACCTGAACCCTGAGGATATAAAAAAGAAACTCCTTGGCCTTGCACATGTAAAAGATGTTCATGATCTTCATATTTGGACGATTACTTCTGGGTTCCCTTCCCTTAGCTGCCATCTTGTGATTGAACATGAAGGCGGCCACGATGCAGTCCTTCATGCGGCGCAATCGGTACTTCATGATGAATATGGCATTGAGCATAGCACAATTCAAGTGGAAGGAGAAAGAAAGGGCTGCCCCGGCCATAATGAAAGCTGCAATTAATAGGGGCTAAAGGACAGCTTATTCATGAAATAAGAAAGTATTAATCTTTAACAACGATAACTGTCTAGCTCTAGAGCCTACCCCCTCGAGGTCATAAGCCAATCCTCCCAGCAAGGCAAAGGACGCCTTACCGTGAGGCTCGTCTTATGCTTGAGGCCCGCAGGATGCGGGTCATGCAGACGTTGCCACAGGACGTGGCGATCTTAGTCTGCGTTCCTTCGTGGGCAAGGCGCTTCCGCTTTTATTATGAATGCTGGCTATGTTCGATTGCCTGGTTCAATAAACTAATGACGTGTTCATCATCATGGCTGTAGTAAAGAGTGGTTCCTTCACGGCGGAATTTTACAAGCCGCAGGTTTTTCAAAAAGCGCAGCTGGTGAGAAACCGTAGACTGAAGCAGTGATAGGTTTTCGGCAATCTCATTTACCGAATACTCTCCGTGAAATAATAAATGAAGAATTCTAAGCCTGGTTGGATCTGATAATGCTTTGAATGTCTGGGAAACCATGAATAAGGTTTCTTCATCCAGATCGGCTGGGTACGACGGGTTTTCTTCTGTCATTTTGTTCACCTCTGCCCTTCATTATAGTTCTGTTTTAAATAAAACGAAACCGCAGAGGTGTGGCCTCTGCGGTTTTAACATTTTATTTTGTCTTTCTGACTTCCTTGTGAATCTCATCAACCAGTTTTTTCATTTCTGCATGGATTTGTTCTTTTTCCAGGTTCAGTTCCTTTTTTATTTCAGGCATTGATTTTCCTTGTTCCTTCATTTGAATTATTTCGTTTAAATCCTTATTTGCCGCCTTTGCCATGGCTGCACCGGAAATAAGGAAACGAAGAGGGACTCCCTTGTCAAGATACCCCTGCAGTACTTGAGGGGACTTGCCGGAATACTCGGAGACCTTTTGCATAACAACTTGCTTATTAGTTTCAAGGAACTTATCCATGTGATGAGGATGCTTTTTTATTTTGTCTAAATCCACTCCGTACTGCTGTGCTGTTTTTTCCCAGGAAGAGTTATTTTTTTTATAAAATGCCAATACGTCTGCAACCTGTTTATTTGAAAACTTTGCAATGTGGGCAGCTATGAAGATTTCCTTTTTGGTGAATCCTTGCTCCAGAAGGGATTTCATTTGGGATTCATCAATCATTCTGTGATGGTGTTCATGCTTCTGCTCTTGTGCCGGTGATTGTTCCTTTGGTGCGGTTTCGGCGTTAACGGATATAGCGGCCCCCATTAAAATAATGCAAAAAGACAATACTAATAGTAATTTTTTATTCATGATGCACTGCACTCCTTTCAAAATTATAATTCGTATATAGCATTTCCCAAGATATAACGAAAGCATGAATAAAATTGGCTATCTTTTTCACGAAAACATTAAGGACAGAGATATTCATTGAAAAAAAACACTCATTTCGATTACATTAAGAAAAGAAGACTGTTCGGGGACGGTGATGGGAAAATGAAAATACTTGTTGTGGAAGATAATGAAAGTGTCTGTTCAATGCTTGGGATGTTCTTTATGAAAGAAGGATACCAGGGAGTCTTTGTCCATGATGGACAGCAGGGGTTTGAGCATTTTAATAAAGAAAGATGGGACTTAATTATCGTCGACTGGATGCTTCCTGTCATGGATGGAGTGACTCTCTGCCGTAAAATAAGGGAATTGAGCAAGGTCCCGATCATTATGCTGACGGCTAAAGATAGCGAGTCCGATCAGGTTCTGGGACTTGAAATGGGTGCTGATGATTATGTGACCAAGCCATTCAGTCCCCTGACGCTAATGGCCAGGATCAAAGCGGTAACACGCAGGTTTCAGGCTGAAGCAGGATCAGTGGATGACCCACACTATGTTGCCAGTGAATACTTCAAAATCAGCAAAGATGCCAGAGAGGCCTATTGCAATGGGCAGCTTCTCAAGAATTTGACCCCAAAGGAATTTGACTTGCTGTATTATCTTGTAAAACATCCAAAACAGGTTTTTACAAGAGAGCAGCTGCTTGATAGTGTATGGGGTTATCAGTTTTATGGAGATGAAAGAACGGTCGATGTACATATAAAAAGGCTCAGGAAAAAAATAGGTACGGATGAGCAGCCTTTTATCCATACGGTATGGGGCGTGGGCTATAAATTTGATGAAACGGCAGCTGAAAATGAAAGTTAAATATTTTTATCAGCTGCTGATTAGCCATGTCAGCATCCTCATTCTGGCATTCCTGCTATTAAGCCTTCTTTTCTCCCAGTTTGTTGAGAATTATATTTTTGAAAATAAAGTGGAAGAGCTCGATTCCTATGGGGAACAGATCCTGACTGATTTAACAGTCAGGATAGAGGGGGATGAACAATTTTTAACAGAATACAGCCAGCTGCTCGATGCAAGGAATATAAAATATATTCTCTTTGATCATAAAGGGAGGGTCTTGTATCCGGAGCTTAAATCAGATCCGATGATTCAGCTGACCAAATCTGAGTGGGCAGAAATTTCGAAAGGAAGTAAAGTAACTGTAAAACATGATATAGAACGCTTTGGCCAAGAGGTGACTCTGGTTGCAATGCCTTATATGCAGGGGAGCACTCTGGTTGGCGGAGTTTTGCTTCTGTCTCCTATAACTGGAGCTATGGAGGTTGTCAGCCAATTAAATCGATTTTTATTATATACTATTTTTATTTCGCTCTCTGCGACCATCCTGTTAAGCCTGGTTCTCTCTAAAAATCTGATCAAGAGGATAACGGACCTCAGGAATGCTGCTTCTATGATTTCATCCGGGAATTATGATGTAAATGTTCCATACACCTATATGGATGAAATCGGCGAACTGGCTAAAGACTTTAACGATATGGCAGCCAGATTGAGGGAATCTAATGAAGAAATTAAAAGACTGGAGAATAGAAGGAGGAAATTCATTGCTGATGTCTCGCACGAGCTGCGGACTCCTTTGACCACCATCAGCGGTTTGGCTGAAGGCATTAAAGGGGGGCTGATCCCGGAGGCGGAAAAAGAAAAAGGGATGGTCCTGATTGACAGGGAAGCAAAAAGACTTATTCGTCTGGTAAACGAAAATCTGGATTATGAAAAGATCCGGTCCAATCAGCTGCAGCTGAATAAAATGGATATTGATCTCATGGAAGCCTTTGAAATTGTTAAGGACCAGCTGGAAATTCAGGCAGGAGAAAAAGGCAACAGGATTTATCTTGAGGCTGAAGAAGGGGTTTCAGTTCATGCAGATTATGACCGGCTTATTCAAATCTTAGTTAATATTGTAAAGAATAGCATACAATTCACCGATCAAGGCTCCATCTTTTTAAGGGGAAGGGAAGATCCTGACCAAACAGTGATCGAAATAGAAGACACGGGAATTGGCATCGATCCTCAAGAAATCGAGTCTATCTGGCTGCGTTTTTATAAAGCTGATCTATCCAGGACCAATCATTCATTTGGTGAATTTGGCATTGGGCTTTCCATTGTTAAACAGCTTGTTCAGCTGCACAGCGGAGAGATTGCTGTCAGCAGTGATAGAGGGGAAGGGACTAAATTTACGATTAGGTTTCCCCGGAAAAAACAATCTTTGCAATAAGGCAAAAAAGGAACAGCACTCTGATAGGCTGTTCCTTTTAATCATTTATGACAATACCTCTGTTTCAGTAAAAGGCACTTCTTTTGCGGGTGCCGGCTCTTCTGTTTCTGGTACTGCTGTTACTTCAATATACTTAATATGGTGTTCTTCCATATCCAGAATTTTGAACCGGTATTTTTCGTGTTCAATCATGTCGCCTTGTTTGGCTTCGTAGTTTTCAGTCAATATCCATCCGCCGATGGTATCGACATCTTCATCATTGATATCGGTACCCAGCAAGTCGTTAACTTCGCTGACAAGAACTTTGGAATCGATGATATATTGGCCTTCTTCCGTCTTTCTGACCATGGGCACTTCATCCATATCGAACTCATCACGGATTTCACCAACAATCTCTTCAATGATATCCTCAACAGTGACTAAGCCTGAGGTTCCGCCGTATTCATCCATTAAGATGGCCATGTGAATGCGTTCTTTCTGCATTTTAAGCAGCAGCTCATGGATAGGTATGCTGTCAATGACCCTGATGATGGGACGAATGTAAGATTCAAGGGTGCTTGATGATAATTCCCTGTTCATAATGAGATCTGTCATGACTTCTTTAATATTGACCATGCCAATGATATGATCTTTATCTCCATCTATAATGGGATATCGTGTGAATTTCTCTTCCTGAACGATTTGCAGGAAGTCTTCAAGTGTATCATCTTTTGAGAGAGAGACAATTTCTGTACGCGGAACCATTATTTCTTTCGCGATGCGATTATCAAACTCAAAGATTTTATTTACATACTTAAACTCAGATTGGTTGATTTCGCCGCTTTCATAGCTTTCTGATAAAATAATGCGAAGTTCTTCTTCAGAATGTGCCAGTTCGTGTTCAGAAGCAGGCTTTAATCCAAACATGCTGGTCAATAGGCGGGCAGAACCATTCAGCGCCCAGATAATCGGATACATAACCCGGTAAAACCAGATTAAAGGACGTGTTGTTAAGAGTGTAACCGCTTCTGCCTTTTGTATCGCCAGGGTTTTTGGAGCCAATTCCCCCACAACTACGTGCAGGAATGTGATAAAAGCAAAAGCAATGCTGAATGAGATAATATGCGAAATGGAAGAGGGCAATCCGATACTGTTGATCACTGGCCGCAGCAGGTGTTCAATTGTCGGTTCACCCAGCCAGCCAAGGCCGAGGGCTGTAATGGTAATTCCCAGCTGGCAGGCTGAAAGGTATTCATCCAAATTCGAAATGACTTTCTTCGCAGCAATTGCATTTTTATTGCCTTCTTCAATTAGCTGATCAATCCTGGAACTTCGTATTTTAACAATGGCAAATTCCGATGTAACGAAAAAAGCCGTTAAAGCAATTAAAATGGCTATAAAAACCAAGTTTAATATGTCCAAATAAG
>NZ_CAXQGS010000028.1:0-47196 GCF_964223445.1 Cytobacillus sp. | reverse complement strand
GCTTTTTTAATTTCGGGTAAATGCTCCCATAGCTCATTCCCCAATAAAGGCCAGCAGCTTTGTGTTCAAATTCAGATTTAATATTATATCCTGTGCTGGGCCAAAAGCTTAGGACAGCAAGAATGGTATGTTCTATAGACAATAATAAAACTCCTTTAAATGTATCAATTTGATATATCAATATGATATATTGTGCTTTAAAAAAAATCAATAAAAAAATAAAAACTTTCGCAATTTTTCAGCGAAAGTTTTGTTGAAAGGACGATTGTAAGCAGCATTTATGGCTGTATCCGTACCCTGGTGCCATTTGGCACTATGCGTGACAATTCGAGCACATCCTGGTTATACATGCGTATACAGCCTTTGGAAACAGATTGGCCAATTGAGGAAGGGTTATTGGTTCCGTGAATTCCATAGCCGGCTTTTGACAGGGAAAGCCACATGACCCCATATGGTCCGCCAGGATTGGGTTCTCTGTTCACAATAACAAACTCTCCAACTGGAGTCTGTGTTAGCATTTTTCCGACGGCGATGGGATACACTTTTTGAACGGCACTGTTATTTAGAAGCGTTAAGATTCTTTTGCCTTTTGAAACAATGATGGTATACGGAATGGAATCAGGTTCCGGCAGCCCTGGTATTACTATTTGCTGGCCGGGATAGATCAGGCCTGGATTTACAATGGAAGGGTTTGCCGCGAGAAGCTCACGTAAAGGGCGGCGGTAATTTTTTGCGATTACAGACATTGTCTCACCAGGTTTTACTATATGGTAAATAACAATCACCTCTTTCTGAAAGGTCTATTCAAATATATGTCTGCAAAAGTGAACTTGTAACTAATTGGATAAAATGTGCCCCCCAATGCGGCAAAAAAGGGAAAGCTGCAAAGAATTGCTTTCCCTCTACTTTCCGCTCTTTGATTGTAAGGTAAATACCGTCAGTTCAGGTTTGGATAAAAACCGGAAGGGGAGCCGGGTTGTACCAAGCCCTCTGTTTACATAAAGAGTTAAAGGGCTTTGGCTGCCGATTTCATAAAAGCCTTCATAATATCTTTCAGCATGCGGCGGTTTAACTAATGCTCCAATGAACGGCAGTTTTATTTGTCCTCCATGACTATGGCCGCTCAACTGCAGATTGATGCTGAAAGCTGAAGCTGCATCTGCTAAATCCGGTGCATGGGATAATAAAATATTATAGGTAGAATCGTCCAAACTTCCGCTGGCAAGCTTTATGTCTGGTCTGCCGAGCATGGCATCGTCAATGCCGATGATCTGGATGCTGCTTCCGGAGAACTCGATTTTGCGATTTTCATTCAGCAAAAGAGTAAACCCGGCTTCTTCCATAATAGATTTATAAATATCAGAACCATAGCCCCCGTGATCATGGTTTCCATAAATAGCAAACCTTCCAAGCGGCGCCTGAATTCTTTTCAGGAGGGGCGCAATTTGGTTCGCCTCTATATATTTGTTGGGTTCATCCATCAGGTCACCTGTAAAAAAGACAATATCAGGCTTCAAGCTGTTTATCTTTTCAATCAATTTTTCAAGCTGTTTCAGGTCATAATGAAATCCTAGATGGGTATCGCTGAATTGGATGATCTTTTTATTATTGAACGCTTGTGGAATAGCGTTGTCAGAAATTTCGTAGTTTGTGATTTCCAAGAGCCGCGGCTCAATATCCCGTGCATAATAATAGCCGCCTGCACTAATACCAAAAACAGCAGCAAAAAAGCCGAGAACTCTTTTAAAAAAAGATCTTCTGGAAACTTTTTCCGGCATATAGCATACCAACCTATCTATTGAAATTTTTTTCTGAAGTATTGGGCATGAGAAAAACAACTGTCTTCTCATTGCAGTATCTTTAATACTATCAAACTATCCTATTAAAAAGAAGAACTAACTATGCCTTTTTCTTATCCTTCATTTTCCTTAGAAATATTAATTTATTTGTAAATAAAAATTCGAAAATTCTATATTTAATGGTAAAATGTAAATGAATGATCATTCATTTTTGAGAGGGGAATTAGAATGAAGAATAAAACTGTCATTGTTACTGGCGGTTCCAGCGGCATGGGAAAATATATGGCAAAGAGGTTTGCTGAAGCTGGAGCGAATGTGGTGATAACAGGAAGGAATCTGGAACGCCTCGAGACAGCAAAAGCCGAAATTCAAACATTCCAGGGACAAGTGTTGACAATTCAAATGGATGTCCGTGAAATTGAACATGTTAAACATATGCTCAATGAAACAATTAGTGTATTTGGACAAGTTGATTTCCTTGTTAATAATGCAGCGGGAAATTTTATATGTCCTGCAGAGCAGCTGAGTGCAAATGGATGGAATTCTGTTATTAATATTGTCTTGAATGGAACCTTTTATTGTTCGAGTGAAGTCGGTAAATACTGGATTGAAAAAGGAATTAAGGGAAGTATCATTAACATGGTGGCTACATATGCATGGGATGCTGGAGCGGGTGTTATACACTCGGCAGCAGCTAAAGCAGGTGTATTATCCATGACAAGAACTCTGGCTGTAGAATGGGGAAGAAAATACGGAATTAGAGTGAATGCAATAGCCCCAGGTCCGATAGAAAGGACAGGAGGGGCTGACAGGCTTTGGGAATCAGAAGATGCTGCAAACAGGACACTCCAAAGTGTGCCCCTAGGCAGGCTCGGGAAGCCGGAGGAAATCGCAGAATTGGCATTTTTCCTTTTTTCAGAGCATGCAGGTTATATTAATGGGGAGTGCATCACGATGGATGGAGGACAGTGGCTGAATCAATTTCCATTTTGATGTTAATAAATACCGGCTGAATTATTTTCAGCCGGTTGACATTATCTATTGATAACTTACTGCTCTGGATTGTAATGCTTTCCATGATGAGATGAATTGTTCTTTAGAAACCTTCACCTGTTTTTTCCCTGAGAGGGGATCGTTAAGAATAACAAACTGTTCATCATAGCCTACTAATACGACTGCATGAAGATCTAATGGAGTTTTAATGGTTTTGCCGGAGTGAGTCCAGGATTCCCAGCGGTCAGGAAGCCTATAATCTCCTGTTGTCCAGACCACAGCAGGGTATCCTTTGGATACATGCATTAGAACCGCTTCAAAATTTTGGCCGGATAAATTAACGGCTCTTCCGGGAAGGTATCTATTCACTAATTCTTCAATTGGTTTATCAAAAACAGCGTAGCCTGCACTTGTTCCGGTCATATCTCCTACAAATCCTTCTGCTGGATTACCCCATTTCAATATATCACCTTTTGAACGTATCAGCGGATCAATATCTTTCTTTACTGCATTATACAAATCCATTTTTCCCACTTGCACACCTGCATGCCGCAGTACCATTGCCAGGCTGGTTACTTCGCATCCATACTTCAATTCGGGGTTTTGCCTAAATAGTGGAACATCAATGATTACAGAGTCTTTTTTAACAGCCGCAGGTGTTTTCGAAGACGGGGCTGTTACTTTCTGCTGTACCTTCTTTGCCTGGACTGGTATTTGTGCATCCAGCTCTTTTGATGCTATGCCAGGTCTTTGGAAAGAACCGGATGGTTCAGAATGGCCGCAGCCAAGCAAAGGAATAAGAAAGGATATAAATAGGAAATTCCTCATGAAATACCCTCTTTCTTTGATGTCCTGATATTAGCTTGTGAGAGAAGGCACGGCAATATGATGCAAAGCTTTTGCCAACCAATGATGTTTTATCAAAAAGTGGAATCTATATTTTGAATAGTAAAAGTTTTAAGCGAATATGGTATAATAACTCATTAATATACATAGGGAGGCTAGGACATGGATGCATTGGATATACTTACAGATTTGGAAAATGTATTTCCTTATTTCCAGCCAATATTCAGTGCAGATGAGCATCGTGTCATTGGTTATGAGGTTTTAGGCCGATATAGAGGATCTGATGGAGTTATAAGTAGTCTGGGGCCGTTCTTCCAGGATGAGAATATTCCTGAAGAATACCGGATTGAAGTAGATTATGAAGTATTAAAAAAGGCTTTGGATAAGGCCCGGGACCTGGATAAAGATATCTTGCTTTTTATCAACAGGGATGCTGACTTGCTTATGTACAATGATGGGGAACAATTTTTAGATACCCTTAAAGAATATGCAAAAAAAGGAATAGGCCTTGACAGGATTGTTTTGGAAATTACAGAACGGAATTATAAGGGAGATATTGACCATCTGGACCATCTATTGAATTATTATAGGACATATGGAATCAAATTAGCCATAGATAAACTTGGCAATGAAAGCAGTCATCTCGATAGGATTGGGCAATTGGCTCCCGACATTTTAAAGGTGGATCTGGAGTCCATGAAATCAAATGCTTCTGCTTATAATTTTAATGATATCCTCTATTCTTTATCCATGCTTGCCAGGAAAATAGGAGCAAGCATGCTATTTGAAAATATTGAAATGGTTTACCAGCTTCAGTATGCCTGGAAAAATGGAGGCCGTTACTATCAAGGTTATTATTTGCAAAAACCGGCTGAAGATTTCACTGATAGAGATATTTTAAAGGAAAAATTACGAAGTGAATGCCATCGGTTTATTGTGCATGAAAAGAAAAAATTAGAGTCCTTGTATCAGGTTACCCTTGATTTCAACGAAAAGATGATTGATTTTGCAAATAAAAATAAAAAGGTACTTGTATATGAAGAAACATTGGAGCAGATTGCGGTTCTTCTGGATGGTGCAGCGTTTCGCCTGTATATTTGTGATGAAGATGGATTCCAGAAATCTGCGAATTACTTCAAACGGGATGGGGGATGGATAACCCAGGAAGAATATCTTCACAAAAACTGGAGCTGGCGGCCATATTTTCTTGAAAATATAATGAAAATGCGAATAAATAAAAAAGGAATCCTTTCTGATTTGTATACCGATATTGAGACAGGTGAAACGATCAGGACGTTTTCCTTCCCGCTTAATACCAATGATTACTTATTTGTGGATTTATCGTACGAATTTCTATACAACCATGATGGATTATTATAAGCATGAAATTTTAGAAGTATAAACAATCTTGATTTGAGGAAATGTAAGTGTAGAACTTTCCTTGAGGAGAGATTAGACATGAGCATGTACACAATGATCATATTAGTAATCGGTTTGGGGATTCTCGGTTACGCCCTGGCTTACACCCTTTTTGCTGCAAAAGAACGAAAGGCTGTAAAAGGGGATATTGACGCAGAACTGCCTGATAATGTTCAAAAGCATGCATATATCAGAAATCCAATCTTTCTGACATATGCGATTTGCTTTGGAATTCTTCTTGTTATGATCACTTATTTTGCACTTACATGGAATTGGTAATGACCCTGCTTAAGCAGGGTCATTTTTTTATAGAAATGAATACATGCTGCTGATTAACAATTTTTACATCTGTTTTTATATATGCTTTTCCGCTTTTTGCGTTAATTCTTTGTCAATACGGGTAGATTCATAACAAGAAAAGAATTTTTATGTCAAAATATAAGTGAATTTCGGGTACGAAAACCGGCAACAGTAGAGTTGTTTGCTGGTAAAATGGATGGTACACAAATAGTGAACGATAAAGAAAGGGAGAGTGGAATGTACAAGCACTTAACAGGAATTATTATAACAATTGCAGTCATGGCAGCAGCGATTCCTTCCCATACAAATGCAGAGAGCCTTAACAATAAACAAGAGGTATACAAATTTTTGCAAAATGCATTTCATATACAGGTTTCACTGAGCGAGGAAGAGCGAAGTATGAAGGAAGTCGATGAATTGCTTGAACCATATTTTTCTGAAGAACCAAAAGCTGAATTTCTGAATGAAAACCTTGTTTCAGAGAATGGCAAGTATTTTACCCTTGGATCTGATGCTGCTGCATATTACATTCCGTTCTTTACGTATTCAGATAATACAAAAGCAGTTAAAGAAGGAAACAAAATTTATGTGTTTGAATACTTTAAAGAAAATCATGACGGCCCAGTCGCATATGAAGGTCACTATGAGGGACTTTTGCTTGCGGAACAAGAAGGGGAATTTAAAGTCGCCAAATTCCTGGGTGAAAATATACCTGAGAAAATTTTAAAGAAAGCCGAGAGTAATGAAGAAGCAGCAATACAAAGCTCATTTAAAACTCCTGAAAATTGGATTAACAAATCGTCATATCAATTTGGATTCCTGCTGAATCCATTCAACGCTTTGTTTCGTTCAGGAAGTATGCTTTTAACTGATGATAAACAAGGTATATTAGCTTTATTTGAACAACAGGAATTAAACGGGCAGCTGGCATCCAATTAGATGATAGGAGCTTAAAAGCTTAGCTTTTAAGCTCCTCTTTTTATGGCAGTCTAACTGGCAGTTAGATCTCCGCTAATTGAAGATTCACTTCAATTCTAATGCAGATTGGAGTTTTTCCAGGTCAAATCCCCTAATGACAGTGTCCCCGATGACAATTGTCGGTGTAGAAAAGGAATTATATTGCCTGGTCAGCTCCTTGTGGGCTGTTGCATCTTTTTTTATGTCTTTTATTGTATAAGTATATCCATTTTCATTCAAAAACAACTTTATTATCTCACAGGGCGGACAATCCGGCTGTGTATATAGAACAATTTCTTTCAAAGTGCTTCCCCCTGAGTTTTTTTGTTATTCAATCATAATGCAGGATCTTAAGATAAGCAATCAGTTTGTTTTTTGCAGAAAGTCGATTAATCCCATAGAGCAGACAGCAATATCAACAGAAAGGATCTTATATACAGGGTGGTCAGATGAGATGCCTCTGCTATTTAGATAAGATTTAATTTTTTCTTCAAGCATGGCTTGCGCTGCCTGTGTCTGCTGATCTTTAGTGCCGCCTTCGGAAAGGGCATTTTCACCTGCATGGATGAATATCTTTAGCCATTTTTTAATTTGTCTGTAGACCTCCTTGGGGTTTGAACTCTTTCCGTAATGCCCAAAGAAAATATAATCAAGATCCATTTTTTCGTACATGGCAATCGATTCGAGCATTTTGTCGGGATCGAATTGGTTTGGTGAAGTTGAGGGCAGATACATTTCAATTCCATTTTCTTTTAATTGAGGGTAATATACACCAGCAGTGTCTCCTGTGAACATTCCATTAATAGCAGGGTGAAAGATACTGAAATGGTGATTAGCGTGTCCGGGTGAATGATAGAATTTAAGCGTGCAATTTGGCCCTATTTCAAGCTCTTCTTCATGTTCTTTTTTGATAATCTTATCCTCCGGAACAGGAAAAATAGGATTAAATAATCCATCGAATTTATCTCCATAAACAGCTTTTGCACCAGCAATTAAGCGTGAAGGATCCGCTAAGTGTCTGGCACCTTTCGGGTGGACAATAACCTTTGCATTCGGACAGTGTGTCAGTAAAAGACCTGTGCCGCCTGCATGGTCAAGATGAATATGGGTAACGATGATATATTCAACTTTCTCAGGTCGAATCTGAAGCTGGCTTAGTCCTTCCAGTATGTAGGGAATTGAAGGGCTTGCCGAAGTTTCGATTAATGTCAGCGCTTCTTCTTTTAAGACATATGTACCGGTACGTTTTTCCAATGAAAGATCAAAATCATCAATTAAATAAAGATTTTCCGCCAATTTTTCAGGTTTTGCCAAAAAAAATCACATCCTTTATTAAGCTTTTGCTTGTACAAACACCTGACAATATTTTATTCTGTTAATATTGGTATGTAAAGCATCGAGCTTGAATATTCTGAATTTAATTCTTTAGGATAGAAACATGCCAAAAGAGAAACCTAAATGTAGAATTATGGGTTTTGTTTTGGAAAGGAGAGAGAGCATGTCACAGCTTCAAGGTATATTAACACGCTTAAAGAGCTTACAGGAACAAGCAACAGGCGGAGAGCCAATGCAAAGATTTTTTGAGGTGAATGGTGAAAGAAAATGCCAGGTAACTTTTCATCCAAAAAATGAAACGTTTGAACTGGAAGTATATTACGATAAAGAAAAGCCAAAAAGATATCAATTCGACAACATTGATATGATCACGATCGAAATTTTCGATTTGATTCAATAATCCACCACATACATAAGGGGCCTTCTGGGCCTCTTTTCTTATTAAAAATAGCTTAAAGAGAAAGCGTGCTATAATATGGAGTATCAATCTCACAGAGGTGTGGAAATGTATTATCTGCTCATGATTTTGCTGTTTTTTACAGTTCTTCTTTTGCTTGCAGATTTAATTAATACAAAAAAAGAAGTAATCAGGATCAGGAAAACTCTTGAAGAACTGAAAGAAATTTTAATAGAAATTAAGGACTCGAAAAATTAGGCATTGAGAACAATAAATAATAAAGGACCCTTTGATAATGAGGTGAAGCAGAATGATGCCAGTTGTAACATGTCCAGCCTGCATGGCTGAAAAAGACATCGAAGCCGTTTTAACCGCACAGTCCAATCAAAATGTTATTTTTCGCTGTCCAGACTGCGGCTATGAAGTAAAAGACATTCAAACCAGCAAAGGTTAATGGGGCAAAATGCAGGAGACTATGATAAAATGGTTATGAAGTATAACTAATTTTTGAGGAGTTTTCGGCGATGATCAGTCTCCATAGCGAGGAATTTTTAGAATTTAACATTAGTGATTTCATGATTCCTTCTGAACGGGTAGCACATGTTCAGGTTGGCAATAACCTGGAGCATGCACTCTTAGTGCTAACGAAAAGCGGATATACAGCAATACCTGTACTAGACCCGCAATATAAGCTGCATGGCTTAATCAGCACACCCATCATCATGGATTCCATTCTCGGGCTAGAGCGAATCGAATTTGAGCAGATGGAGCAAAAAAGGGTTGAAGAGGCAATGAACAGAAAGATCCCGCGGCTTGATGCTGAGTCTTCTATACAGCAATCGATCGAACTTTTAGTTGACCATCCCTTTATATGTATAGAAAACAAGGAAGGCTACTTTGAGGGAATACTGACTCGCAGAACTGTTTTGGATCAATTAAATAAGCATATTAGACGATTAAATAAGCGATAAAAACCATTCAGCTCCCCGCAGTGGGAGCTTGCTTTATTTTCAATGATGGGAGTCCTGGTGATTTTATTGCCGTCACTTGCTGGTGTTAATCATGTTTTTATTCATTTTGGAGGGGAAATGTTTGAGTCAAACTTTACATAAAAAAATGCCGCAAGGAAAGAGAAAAGTTACGAAAAAGCCTTTTGTGCTTGCTTCAGTTATGCTTGCCATGTTTATGGGGGCTATAGAGGCAACCATTGTTTCAACTGCAATGCCTGCCATTGTTGGAGATTTAGGCGGATTTGCTTTATATAGCTGGGTGTTTTCAGCTTACCTGTTAATGAATGCTGTGACTGTTTTGATTTACGGCAAGCTCTCAGACTTATTTGGGCGGAAGCCTGTTTTGACATTCGGGATTATCATATTTTTAATAGGTTCAATTTTATGCGGTTTTGCTGAATCGATGACAGCTCTAATTATTTTCCGATTAATTCAGGGGTTCGGTGCTGGAGCAGTCATGCCGATTGCAACCACCATTGTCGGGGATATATACACAAAAGAGGAAAGGGCGCAGGTTCAGGGTTATTTATCAAGTGTATGGGGTATTTCAGCCATCATGGGTCCTGCAATAGGCGGGCTTCTTGTTGAATTCGTCAGCTGGCGATATGTTTTTTGGGTTAACATTCCGCTTGGCATCATGGCTATTGCAGGCTTATGGCTTTTCCTTCATGAGAATGTGGAAAGGAAAAAGCATCAGATCGATTATGCAGGTGCTGTGCTATTAACGGTTTCCATTTCATCTCTAATGTTTGTGCTTGTTGAGGGAGGTACAAATTGGGCCTGGAATTCCATTGAATCAATCAGCCTTTTAGCGGTTAGTGTGATTGCCTTTATTTTATTCATCCTGCAGGAACAAAAAGCAGCAGAGCCAATGATGCCTTTTAATATTTGGAAGGAAAAACCGATATTAATTGCTAATTTAGCTTCACTGACAACTGGTGTGATGCTGATCGGGATTTCCAGTTTTCTGCCTGCATTTGTCCAGGGTGTCATGGAAAGATCGCCGATTGTAGCCGGCTTTACACTTACGACCATGTCGATTGGGTGGCCAATAGCTTCTGCAGCTGCAGGCAAGCTTCTCCTGAAAATTGGTTTTAGAAGCACCTCTGTAATAGGGGGAGTATTTTTAATTGCAGGGAGTATTTTATTCGTCACACTCACTCCTGAAGCAGGACCTGTCTGGGCGGCGGCTGGAAGCTTTTTGGTCGGGGCCGGCATGGGATTAACGAGCACTGCTTTTATTGTATCCATTCAGAGTACAGTGGAATGGAAGCAAAGGGGAATTGCTACTGCTGCCAATATGTTTATGAGAAATCTTGGCAACACTATAGGAGCAGCCTTGCTGGGCGGAATCCTGAACAGCCAGATCAAATCGTATATACAGAAGAATGGTGAAGGCATAGATGACAGCTTATCTTTAGATTCAGCAAATGTACTTTTAAATGAAGAAGCGAGAAACAGCCTAAATACCGGAGTGAAAGAAATCCTGCAAAATGGTCTCACCGTTTCACTTCATTCAGTGTACTATGCAGTGCTATTATTTGCTGTTATAAGCTTCTTATTGGTAATTGCTCTTCCAAAGCATGAAAAGGAAGTTGCCGATTAAGCGGCCAGAGATCTCTGCATTTACCGTGCAGAGATTTTTATATTCTTAAAGAACTGTATGTATTTTTGGTGCTTCTTTCCATTTTAATGATAATGAAACTTTAATGCGATTAAGATACACTATAAGAAAAAGTTATGAAGGGAAGATGTTTATGTCTTCACTTACGGAATTTCACCTTTTATCAGTGCTGGCACAGGAAATGAATATGAGGAAAGCGGCTGAACGTTTATTTGTTTCGCAGCCAGCCCTTTCACAGCGTCTTGTAAATATTGAAAAAGAATGGGGCAGCAAACTATTCCTACGCTCACAAAAGGGTTTGTCACTGACGCCCGCTGGCGAAATCGTACTACAATTCATTAATGAAGTTCTTGCGAAGGAAGAAAAAGTCAGGGAATCAATTACAGCCTTGAATTCAGAGGTCCATGGGACCTTAAAAATAGCTGTTGCTTCCATCGTAGGGCAAAATTGGCTGCCTCAAGTTCTTAAGAAGTTTGTCAGCCGCTATCCGCAGGCAAAAATTTCTCTGATCACCGGCTGGAGCAGTGAAATATTAAAATCGCTATATGATGATCAGGTTCATATTGGAATTATTAGAGGGACTCCGGACTGGAAGGGGATTAAAATCCCTTTATTTAAGGATAGTCTTTATCTAGTGGATACAGAGATTACAAGGCCGGAGCAGGTCCTTGAAACAGACAGGCCCTTTATTCAGTTTAAGAGTGATTCCAACTATTATCAGGAAATTCAGGACTGGTGGCTGAGGCAGTTCAAAACGTCGCCAAAACGGACGATAGTCGTTGATCAAATTGAGACGTGCAAGCAAATGACTTTCAATGGAATAGGATATGCCATTCTTCCGGCCATTACGCTGAATGGTGCAGAGAAGAATATTTTTAAGATCCCGCTGCTGGATGAAAATAATTTGCCGATTAAGCGTGATACGTGGCTGCTGGGATATGAATCCGCCTTCCAGCTCAAGCAAGTTCAGGCATTTGTTGAGTTAATTAAGGAACATATTGAAGAAGAAGGAAAATGATATCAACCAGTACTTCTATTTTCATTTATTTTTCTTGTTTTCAGCGCTTTTGTTTGTTAAAGTAATGCTAGTTGCAATGTTATACATAGAGGAGGATTTTTAATATGAAAATGATGGATGCCAATGAGATTATTTCATTTATCCAAAACAGCACAAAATCAACACCTGTAAAGGTTTATATTAAAGGTGAATTAGAAGGAATCGACTTCGGTGCTTCAGCAAAGGCCTTTATAAATGGCAGCACTGGTGTGGTATTTGGTGAATGGGCTGAACTTAGCCAGGCGATTGAAGCAAACCAGTCTAAAATTGAAGATTATGTTATTGAGAATGACCGCAGAAACTCAGCGATTCCATTGCTTGATATGAAAAATATTAAAGCCCGCATTGAGCCGGGTGCAATCATCCGAGACCAGGTTGAAATCGGTGATAACGCTGTAATCATGATGGGCGCATCCATTAATATTGGTTCAGTAATCGGTGAAGGTACAATGATTGACATGAATGTTGTCCTTGGCGGAAGAGCTACAGTCGGCAAGAATTGCCATATTGGAGCAGGAACTGTGCTGGCAGGGGTTATTGAGCCTCCTTCAGCAAAACCTGTTGTTGTAGAAGATGATGTTGTAATCGGAGCCAATGCAGTGGTTCTGGAAGGTGTGACGGTTGGGAAGGGAGCCGTAGTTGCGGCAGGTGCGATTGTCATTGACGATGTACCTCCTTTCACTGTGGTGGCAGGAACACCAGCTCGTGTAATTAAAGAGATTGATGAAAAGACTAAGTCTAAAACAGAAATTAAGCAAGAGCTTCGCCAATTATAAGAATTTGAAAAGCGTGGATTGCGATCCGCGCTTTTTCTAAAGGTGAAAATCTTTTGGTTAATTATGACGACTATAGCGTGAATGAAATATATGGGGCATTTTTACAAGGGGGAAGAGTTTTGGTCACAAATAATCCATTCGTTGCATTACGGCGGGAGCTGCACAAAATACCGGAGTTAGGGTTCCGTGAATTTAAAACACAGAAGCTTCTATTAGATTACCTGTATTCCCTTCCTCAGGACTACATGGAAATTAAAACTTGGAAAACGGGTATTTTTGTGAAAATCAGCGGCAGGAATCCTTCCAGGATGATTGGGTATCGTGCTGATATAGACGGCCTCCCAATCATTGAGGAAACTGGTCTGCCGTTCAAGTCCGTGCATAGTGAACAAATGCATGCCTGCGGACATGATTTTCATATGTCGATTGCACTTGGCCTAATAACAAAATTCATTGAAGAACGCATTAACGATGATTTACTGTTTATATTTCAGCCAGCTGAAGAAGGGCCTGGCGGAGCAGAACCCATGCTTAAATCTGAGATAATGAAGGATTGGAAGCCGGATATGATAATGGCCCTACATATTGCTCCAGAGTATCCGGTTGGAACAATCGCATTGAGAGAAGGATTGCTGTTTGCAAACACCTCGGAACTTTTCATTGATTTAAAAGGAAAAGGGGGACATGCGGCATATCCGCATAACACCAATGATATGGTCGTGGCAGCATGTACACTGGTCAGCCAGCTTCAGTCCATCATTTCAAGGAACATAGATCCATTGGACAGCGCAGTCGTTACAATCGGAAAAATCACTGGCGGCACCGTGCAAAATATTATTGCTGAAAAAGCAAGGCTTGAAGGTACAATCCGAACGTTATCCCCTGAATCAATGAAAAAAGTAAAAAGCAGAATTCAGGCGCTAGTCAAAGGAATTGAAGTCGGGTATGAATGTGAAGCTTCAATCGATTACGGAAGCATGTATCATCAGGTTTACAATGAGGCAGCCTTAACAAATGAATTCATGGAGTTTGCCCGCTCCAGTACAGACATAAACGTGGTTGAATGCAGGGAAGCGATGACAGGTGAGGACTTTGGATATATGCTTGAAGAAATTCCAGGCTTCATGTTTTGGCTTGGCGTCAATTCAGAATACGGACTTCATCATGCCAGGCTGAATCCAGATGAAGCAGCAATCGAGAAAGCGATTGAATTGATTGCAGCTTATTTAAGGTATAAAGGTTAACCATTTGCAGTAAGCATTTACTAAATAAAATTGAAAATGTTAAAAAAGCTGATTTCAAAGAACCTTTTTAGGTTCTGCGAAATCAGCTTTTTGCTTACGGCTTTATCCGGCAGCACTTTCTGATCCTGCCTGTTTTTGAATGAGCACCTGATGAGGGAATGGGATTTCGATTCCGTTAGCTTCTAGTGCTTCCTTCAGTGCTTTTCTCAGCTGTCGTTCGACAGCCCACTGTTCCATGTTTTCTGTCTTGGCAATAATTCTTAATACAACATCAGATGAGCCTAATGTTTGTACGCCAATGACATTAGGTCCCTCAACAATCGCCTGGTTTTCTTTGGCTATCTTGTCGCAGGCTTCCTGGAGAACTGTTATAGCTTCATCAATATCGTCATCATAGGAGATTCCTATATCAACCAGTGCGCGCATATTGCCGCGGGAATGATTGCTCAGACTGGTAATCTCCCGGTTGGGGATATAATGCAATGTTCCGTCAAAACTGCGGATTTGTGTAGTTTTTAATCCGATTTGCTCCACTATTCCTGAGTAGCTTCCAGTTGTAACATAATCCCCGACATCAATTTGCCTTTCCAGCAATATAAAAAACCCTGTTACTACATCGCTGACAAGGCCTTGAGCTCCAAAGCCAACCGCTAATCCGACTACACCGGCACCGGCAAGAATGGCAGTTGCTTTTATGCCGAAAATCTGCAGTATCGTAACAGCAAAAATAAAAATAAGTACGTAAGAGAAAATGTTTTTAGCTAGACTTTGCAGTGTCTTCGATCTTCCTGGAGATATTCTTTCCTTCCTTCCGATTCCCTCAAAACTTTTATGTATGATTTTATTCCCCGCAGACTTAACGATTAAAAAGGCAAAATAGATAGCTGCGAGCTTTAATAGAATAAGTCCGGCATCAATCAGCAGGGCTTCCCAATTTATTTGCGATAAATTTAGATTCTCCATTCTAACGCTTCCTTTCAGTATGATTAAAGTCATCATTTTATCGCAACAGCGCTTTATATGCAAACGGTTAGCCTTTCTATCATGTGGACAGCACTAGATAATGGCTGGATGGGGAATTCTAAATTTTAATGCAGTTTTCTAGATTGGAAGCCATATTATCGACTTTCAAGGGCATTAATAATGATTAGGAGCTTTCATAGACTCACTAAAAAGATAGACTTCAAAAAAAGTGGAAAAATCAAACAAAAAGGGGTGGAAAAATAATTCGAAACTCGATATATTTAATATTACGTTCTAACTTTTCTAATTTTTCAGCAAGTTAAAGGGGGAATGCAAATGGAAACATTTAAAAAATTAAAGCAATATTATTGGCCATTCAAACATTATTTTATCTGGTCCATATTCTTTCTGTTTATTGTGACAGCGATAACGGTTGTGTATCCAATGATCCTGCAGCTGACAATTGATGAGGTTGTCATAGGGGGGAATTATGGGTGGATACCCTATTTGGCCTTAGGCTTCATTGCCATAATGGCTGTAAAAGGGGCAGCGACTTATATCCATCAGTACACCGGTGATTTGTTTGGGATCAAATCGGTCTATGAACTTAGAAATGTACTTTATGAAAAGCTGCAGTTCTTGCCGTTTAGATATTATGACAATGCAAAAACAGGCGATTTAATGTCGCGGCTTACTGCAGATGTTGAGGGGTTCCGTTTTTTTCTTTCATTCGGATTTTCTGAACTCATTCGTTTTGTTTTACTGATCCTTATCAGTGTTTCTGTCATGTTTTATTATTCTATTCCGCTGGCGATTGTTACTCTTATTACGCTGCCTTTCCTCGCGGTAGTCACCTTTAAATTCGATAAAGCTGTGCATCCGGCATTCCGGAGCATCCGCAAATCCTTTGGGCGGCTGAATACAAAAGTCCAGGAAAACATAAGCGGAATCAATACAGTGAAGTCATTATCACGAGAAGATTTTGAGATTAATAAATTCAATGACTCTAACAGTGACTATAAGGATAAATATCTTTTTACTTCTGATATTTGGGCTAAGTATTTTCCGTTAATGGAGTTTCTGGGCAATTTAAGTGTTGTATTGCTCCTGGCTTACGGAGGTTATCTTGTTATGGCAGACAGTCTGAAGCCAGGGGAACTAGTCGCTTTTTATAGCCTTGTCTGGTATATTATGTGGCCTATTATGAATCTTGGTTTTATCGTTAATCTATTTTCGCAGTCTAAAGCTTCCGGAGAGCGTCTCATTGAGATCCTTGAGGCAGATAATGAGATTGAGGATATAGAATCATGTGTGAAGGCAGAACGTTTGCTGGGTGAGGTGGAATTTCGCAATGTTACGCTGAAATATAGCAAGGATGATAATGACGCTTTATCCAATATCTCTTTTCATGCTGAGCCAGGAAAGGTGATCGGGTTAATAGGCTCGACGGGATCAGGGAAAACGAGCCTAACACAGCTTATGACAAGATTTTATGAGCCAACTGAAGGTCATGTGATTATTGATGGGGTAAATGTGCAGGAGTACTCTCTTCAATCACTGAGAAGAAACATTGGCTTTGTTCTTCAGGAATCTTTTTTGTTTTCTTCTTCGATTAAAGCGAATATTGCATTTGGGAAACCTGATTCCACCATGGAGGACATCATTGAAGCTGCCAAACGTGCACAGGCACATGAATTTATCATGGAACTTCCTGATCAATACGATACCGTACTTGGCGAGAGGGGCATGGGGCTTTCAGGCGGTCAGAAGCAAAGGATTGCGATAGCAAGGGCCATCTGTGCAGATCCCAGCATTTTAGTTTTGGATGATGCAACAAGTGCTGTGGATATGGAAACAGAATTCAGAATACAAAAAGCTCTGAAAGAAGTAATGGCTGATCGAACTACCTTTATCATTGCCCACCGGATTTCTTCACTAAAGCATGCAGATGAAATCCTTGTACTGGAAAACGGGAGAGTGGCTGAACGGGGGACACATGAAAAGCTCCTTAAAAATAATGGCCCATATCAGCGGATTTACGATATTCAATATCAGGACCGCGATGTGGTTCTCCAATCAAATGCAGGCTAGGAGGTGCCCCCTTGAAAAAAACTAAATTAAGAAATGATAATGTGTTAAATAGATTTCAATACTCAGCAGACGAAGTCATTGAGAAGCCGTTTAACTGGAAGCAGATGCTGCGCTTGTTCAGTTATATGGAGCCATACAGAAAAAATTTGCTTCCGCTCTCTATTATAATGGTTTTAATAAATACAGCAGTCAGACTGATTATTCCGATCTTAATCGGTGTGTACACATTAGATAAAGCTTTGATTGAAAAGGACGGTCAACTGCTTGCCTTTCTAGTTTCAGTGATTGCGCTTCTCTACACCATTTCATATGCTGCAAACTATTTCAGGATTAAATGGATGAATAAGCTGGGCCAAAGTGTAATTTATGATCTGCGGAAACATTTATTTACACACGTACAAACGCTTTCGCATCGTTTTTTTGATCAGCGTTCGGCAGGATCCATACTGGTAAGAATCATGAATGACATAAATTCGCTTCAGGAGCTGTTTACCAATGGAGTCATAAATCTTCTGATGGATCTGATCATGCTTGCAGGGATTTTTATTATTTTATTTACACTTAGCCCTGAACTGACTCTGGCTATAATGGTTATTTTGCCTATCATGTTTTTTATTTCCACTAGTTTGCGGAGAAATATCCGCAGATCGTGGCAAACCGTCCGGTTAAAACAATCTAAATTGAATTCTCACTTAAATGAAAGTATTCAGGGGATAAGGATTACCCAGTCTTTTACACAGGAAAAAGAGAATATGGCATTCTTTGATGGTGTGAATACTGAGAATTTTGAAAGCTGGAGAATTGCATCCCAGAAAAATGCGATGTTCAGGCCGCTGGTTGAATTGACCAATGCCCTGGGTACGGCTGTACTGATTTGGTTTGGGGCACATCTGATTCAGGATGGGTCAATCTCGATCGGTGTATTTGTTTCTTTTGCTTTTTATTTAGGGATGTTCTGGGAGCCTATTTCCCGGCTTGGTATGGTGTATAACCAGCTGCTCATGGGAATGGCGTCATCTGAAAGAATCTTTGAGTTTCTCGATGAGAAACCAATCGTTTCGGAAAGGAACGATGCCTTTCTTTTACCGGAGATAAAAGGTAAGATTGAATTTGAGAATGTCACATTTTCTTATGATGAAAAAAGAACAGCCTTAAATGGGGTTTCCCTTGAGATAAAATCAGGGCAAACTGCGGCGTTAGTCGGGCATACAGGATCGGGTAAAACGACGATTGCGAATTTAATCAGCCGTTTTTATGATCCTTCGGGAGGTTTTGTGAAAATTGATGGCTATGACTTAACGGATGTTTCCTTATCAAGTTTGCGCAGGCAAATCAGTGTGGTGCTGCAGGATACTTTTATATTTTCAGGAACAATCTATGATAACATCCGTTTTGGCAGACCTGATGCAACTGATGAAAAAGTGGTGGAAGCAGCCAAAGCTGTTGGTGCACATGGATTTATTGAAAAACTTTCAAAGGGATACGAAACTGAAGTGGAAGAAAGAGGAAATATATTATCAGTGGGAGAGAGGCAGCTCGTCTCCTTTGCCCGTGCTTTGCTTGCAGATCCGCGGATTCTTATACTTGATGAAGCTACTGCCAGTATTGACACTGAGACAGAGGTGAAAATTCAGCATGCTTTAAAAACACTTCTGAAGGGAAGAACAGCCATTATTATTGCCCATAGGCTATCTACGATCCGTGAATCCGATCAAATCTTTGTGCTGGATCATGGAAATATATTAGAACAAGGAACTCATGAAGAATTGATGAATGCAAAAGGTGAATATTATCATTTGGTAAAAGCACAGTTCAATATGCTTGATGCAATGTGAATGAACAAAATGAAACCTCCGAGTGGAGGTTTTATTTTGTCAGGAAGGAACATATTATGGATAGACTCCTGTCTGTGCTATTATGGTATTATTGTCTATATTGCTAACTTTGCTGGGGGAAGATAGGATGAAAAAAGAATTTGCTGTTATCGGACTTGGACGTTTTGGAGGAAGCATCTGCCATGCTCTGGCAGAAGAAGGCATGGAAGTAATGGCGATTGATGTAAATGAAGACCGTGTGAACGAATTTGCGAGAATCGCTTCACACGCAGTGGTTGGCGATACTACGGATGAATCCGTTATCAAGAGTTTGGGAATACGCAATTTTGACCATGTTATAGTGGCGATTGGCGATAATATTCAGGCCTCTATCCTGACCACATTAATTTTAAAAGAGGTAGGAGTTAAAAGGATTACGGTTAAGGCTCAAAATGATTATCATGCAAAGGTATTGAGGAAAATAGGAGCAGATCATGTTGTTCATCCTGAAAGGGATATGGGCAGAAGGATTGCCCATAGTATCGTTTCAAATAATGTTCTGGATTATTTGGAACTATCGGATGAGCATAGCATTGTAGAAATCGTGGCTAATGAAAAACTTGCCGGCCATAGCATTATTGATCTTGATATCCGTGCAAAGTACGGTATCAACATTGTTGCAATCAAAAGAAAAAATGAAATTATCGTATCTCCGCAGGCGAATGAAAAAATACAATTTGACGACATCCTAATTGTTATTGGAGCAGACGTAGATATCAACCGTTTTGAAAAGAAAGTGATGTCTTAATTTGAAAAGGCTGTATCTCTCAAGTGAGTGATACAGCCTTTATTTTATACAAAATACATTATAGATCTACACACGCCAATAAAGGTTTTAAACTTCCATGATAATTGGTAAAATCATTGGACGGCGCTTTGTTTTTTCATAAAGGAATGGTGCAAGTGTGTCAGTGATTTCATTCTTGATTTCTGACCATTGAGTTGTTCTGCGTTCCATAACCTTGCTTAAGTGTTTTGTAATAAGTGCCTGTGCATCATTGATTAAATCTCCGGATTCCCTCATGTAGACGAATCCGCGGGAAATTAAGTCAGGGCCGGCGGCAATTTTGAAATCCTTCATATTGATGCTTACTACGACAACCACTAAACCTTCTTCAGAAAGAATGCGGCGGTCCCGTAAAACGATATTTCCGATATCACCGATTCCGCTTCCATCAATATAAACAGAACCAGACGGTATTTTTCCTGCTACTTGAGCAGAATCTTCGCTGAGGGCCAGTACTTCACCATTATCCATGATGAAGCAGTTCTCTTCATCCACTCCACAATCCACAGCTAATTTGGCATGCATTTTCTGCATTCTGTATTCACCATGAATCGGCATGAAGAATTTTGGCTTAATTAAGCGAAGCATTAGTTTTTGTTCTTCCTGACCGCCATGACCTGATGTATGAATATCGCTTAGCTTGCCATATATGACTTCTGCACCTGCACGGGAAAGTCTGTCAATGGTTCTGCTGACACTAATTGTGTTCCCGGGAATGGGTGAGGAAGAGAATACAACAGTGTCGCCAGGAATGATTTGGATCTGGCGATGCGTTCCGTTAGCAATTCTTGATAGGGCTGCCATTGGCTCTCCCTGGCTTCCTGTACATAGTATAGTCACCTGATTGGCTGGAAGTCTATTAATTTGATGCGCATCAATAAAGGTGTCTTTTGGTGCCTGAATATAACCCAATTCCTGTCCGATATTTATAGCTGCTTCCATGCTTCTTCCAAAAACAGCAATTTTTCTGCCATTCGTGACGGCCGCTTCAGTCACCTGCTGAAGACGGTGGATATTAGAAGCGAAAGTGGCAAAGATAATCCGTCCTTCAACTTTGCGGAAGATATCATGAATACTGTCGCCAACCCGGCGTTCAGACATAGTGAATTCAGGTATTTCGCTGTTTGTGCTGTCAGAAAGCAGGCAAAGGACGCCTTCCTTTCCGATTTCAGCCATTTTTGTCAGGTTGGCCGGTTCTCCCACAGGAGTGAAGTCAAATTTGAAGTCCCCAGTGTGAACAACTTGTCCAGGCGGTGTTTTAACAACGATGCCATATGAATCAGGGATACTGTGAGTCGTCCGGAAAAAAGTTACGGATGTTTTTCTGAACTTAATGATATCGTCTTCCTTGATTTCATGAAGAGTGGTTTGTCTCAAGAGTCCGTGTTCTTCAAGTTTATTTCTAAGCAGGCCAAGGGCCAGCTTTCCGCCGTAGACCGGAATATTAACTTCTCTTAGGAGATATGGAATTCCTCCAATATGGTCTTCATGTCCATGAGTGATAAATAATCCCTTGATCTTATCTTCGTTTTTCACTAAGTAAGTGTAATCAGGAATAACATAATCGATTCCGAGAAGTTCGTCCTCAGGGAATTTAATTCCAGCATCAATTAGGATAATCTCATCCTGGAATTGCACAGCATAAGTATTTTTTCCGATTTCACCCAGTCCGCCCAGAGCAAAAACGGCTGTTTGATCATTTTTAACAAATTTCATAAATTACTCAATCTCCAATACTTTAAAGTCTTCATTTTGTTTTTCATATTCCAGGAATTCTCCTTGGACAGATGTTACAAATTCAATATTATAGTTGCGGTCAGCCAGCTTTTTGCGTACGTCTCTTTCAGAATCGCCTTCCACAAAAATAGTTTTTGTTTTTTCTCTAACCGGTACCTCTGTCTTAGAATCCTGATAATATACCTTGAAAATCATTTCTATCTCTCCTTAATCCGATAAAAAACTTTTATCTAATATATAAAATAATAACATGTATTACATGTTTTTTCCTGCCGGATATGAATAATAAATTCTTCTCAGTCCTAATATGCTCCCGAATCTATGTAAAATAGTATACTGATAACCAATTTACAATAAGGAAGGAGCCCTTCGCAAGTTTGAAGGGCTCAAATTTGTCAGGCAATAGATTTTTTTCGAAGCATTTCATTCCACTGTTTTAAAAGCTTCTTTCTCAGCTTCTTTAACATAGTGGATCAACTCCTTACTTTCTATTTTAAACGATCCTTGTCCAAAGTAAAGGCAGCAAGGACGTTTTAAACAGATTTTTGTAAATAATGAGGTCTTTTTACTAACGGTCTAGCGCAAGCAGCCCTGCCCCTCGAGGGTGTAATTGGGGGAAGGAGCTTCCGCTTTTCTTAATTATATTATATGGTAAGATAGTTAAATCTCTCGTGGATAAAAATGGAAATATCCATTGTTTATAGCACGGAAATTGACTTTTTAACTTTGTGGGTTTAGTGTTTTATTACGGTAAATCATATGGAAATCATATAATAGCAGCCAGTAAAATAACGCTTGAAAGGAAGTTAATTTTTAAATGAAAAAGATTGTTTTCTTTGATATAGATGGGACTTTATTAGATCACGATAAAAACTTGCCGGACAGTACGAAAGAGGCAATCGTCAAGCTGAAAAAGAATGGGACTTTCGTGGCAATTGCTACCGGCAGGGCTCCTTTCATGTTTGAAAGTCTTCGCAGCGATCTTGATATTGATTCATTTGTCAGCTTTAATGGTCAATATGTAGTATTCGAAAACGAACCTATTTACCGGAATCCTCTAAAATCATCTGAGATTGAAAAGCTATACCTGCATGCACAGTCAAACGGGCATCCATTGGTGTTTATGAATGAGAAAACGATGAAATCTACTGTACACCACCATGCATTTATTGAGGAAAGCATGGGGAGCTTAAAGTTCCCGCATCCGGAGGAAGATCGTGAGTTTTACAGCGGCAGGGAATTATATCAATCGCTGCTGTTCTGTGAGGAAAAGGATGAGGAAAAGTATATTTCTTCTTCTATATATCCTGATTTTGGCTTTATCAGGTGGCATCCATACTCTGTTGATGTTTTGCCTGCAGGCGGGTCTAAAGCTGAGGGAATAAAACAAATGATAAAAAGGCTTGGGTTTGATTTGAAGGATGTATATGCGTTTGGAGATGGACTAAATGATATAGAGATGCTTAACGCTGTCGGAACCGGGATAGCAATGGGCAATGCAGAAGATGTGGTTAAGAAGGCAGCAGACCATGTAACTTCCGGCGTGGACGATGAAGGAATTTGGAAGGGACTAAAGGAACTTCAATTAATATAGAAAATGAAGGAAAGCATCCGTTTAATTATCTGGAGGCTTTCCTTTTGTTATGCTATGCAGCAGCAATCTACCGTTCTATAGCAATTGCATTTTCAATCGGCTGAAACGGATTTTGTTTATTAATGTGATCGTAAAACATGATTCCGTTCAGATGATCAATTTCGTGCTGAAATACAATGGCTGGCAGCCCTTTAAGCTTAAGTTTAACTTCTTTGCCCTCCAGGTCGGTACCTTTTACAGTCACTTTTGCATATCTGGGCACAAAACCGGGTATGGATTCATCAACAGATAGACAGCCCTCCCCAGCAGCCAGATAAGAACGCTGCACAGAATGGCTGATGATCTTAGGGTTAAAGAGAGCATAACTGTATAGCTCCTGGTTATAGGTAACATGAACAGCGATCATCCGCCTCGAAATATTAATTTGAGGAGCAGCTAAACCAATGCCGGCCCTTAAGCCATATTTTGCAGAAAGCTCTGGATCCTGGCTGTTTTTTACATATTCCATCATTTCTTTTAAGATTTGTATTTCTTCTGAAGATGGAGGCATGTTCACTTCCGCGGCAATTTTCCTTAAAGTTGGGTGGCCGTCGCGAATAATATCTTTCATGCTCAGCATGATTATCACTCCCGCTAAGTAATAAAGAATAGAAAAATGGCTAAATTATTGGCAAGAAGATCAAATGGCATAGCCCAAAAAAGCCATGTGTCTATTTAATTATATTCAGTCTATCAGAGCGGGGCAAAAAAGTTAATAAGAGAAGGCGCCCTTGGCACCTTCTCAAGTAATTAAAACTTCCAGCAAGCGCAGCCAACTATGATTAAGAGAATGAATAATACTACAATTAACGCAAATCCTCTGCCGCAGCCGGCTCCTGCTACTGGATAACCGCATCCATAACCGTATCCGCCATATCCGTACATGAAGGATAACCTCCCTAAAGTAAGATTATCGTCCATTTTTTTTTGACTTGCCGCATCGGACGATTAATATAGCCTATGTTTCATATGATGTTTGGTGTAGGCCTTTGCCCAAGTCATAAAGGAAAAATGAAGTGAATAGATTTAAATTATACTTGTAAAAAGGACAAGCTCTGCAATGGTGCGAAGTGTGTCAAACCAAAGGGCTATTGTCAAACCGGACAGGTACCTTTATAGTTAAAAATGTTATTAGTAAGGAGGTTTCAATGTGTCGATTTTGAACAAAAGCAGACTGCTGCTTGTTTTTATCATAGGGGCTTTCATCCTCACAGGCTGTATGAACAGTCCTGATCCGGAGGAAAAAATGTATGATGTGCTGGAGGATGTAGTAGCTAAAGAAAAGGAATTTGAGAAGCAGCAGGAACCGCTCGTAAAGCTGGAGAAAAGAGAAAAGGAATTATACGATAAAATTATCAACCTGGGAATGAAGGATTTCGAGGAAATTAAAAAGCTGTCTGATGAAGCTTCCTCCATTGTGGATCAGCGGATAACTCATATGGAGAAAGAGCAGGAAAGCATCCTGGCGTCAAAAAATGAATTTGAATCATTATCTCCGATCATAGAGGAGATAGAGGATCAAAAATTAAAAGATAAAGCCAAAGAGCTGTATGAAATTATGATGGACAGGTATAAAATCCATGACACTCTTTACGAGGATTATTCGAAAGCGACGCAATTAGATAAAGAGTTATATGCCATGTTTAAAAAGGAAGATCTTACTCTAGAACAGCTGGAAGACCAGGTAAGCAAAATAAATGACATGTATGAAAAAATACTGGCTTCAAATAAGCAGTTCAATGAAAAAACAAAAGAGTATAATGAATCAAAACTGGATTTCTATAAAGAAGCAGGTCTTGAAGTAAATACAGAAGAATAATATTAATGCCGGCATATTTATGCCCGGCATTTTTTTGCTTTTTGGCTATTCTAAAAGCATGAATGGAAGGAAACAGAGACTCACAATGAATCCGCTTTCTGTTTGGGAGCAGTTCTTTTTATTTTAAGATAATGACAGGTGATTTTTCTTTACTATAACACATCAAAATATAAGAGTTTTTTATAGTACAGATGGAAATAAGCCGATAATACAGTTTAGGTTATCAATAAAAAATATAAAAAGTATGCTTACTGTGAAAAACAAAAAGCAAGGTAATTGACTAAGGTCTTGAAGGTGTATTAAACTAAATCTCGTAATTATTTCTGTATCAATTATGTTGCAAAATAAATTGATACAGAATATGATAGTTAAAGATGAACAGAAAGACGTTTTTTTAGAAGTGATCTGTGGAACACTATTTAAAAGTATGCATATGGCAGTCACATGTTCTGCTATTTAGAGATGCTTAATAAAACATGCCTAAATGAGAAAACTTTATGCCTTTGAAAGAGTATCTAATATGGCTTCGTTTTGGGTAACCTAAATTTTGTGTATAAAAACTCTTAATTAACGTCTTTTTATGAAAGGAAAGGGTGACTGATATGGCTTCTAAAACAAAGAAGGCACAATTCGATGCTAAAAAACAGCTCGAAACAGTTGAAGAACAGTTCCAAACTCTACAAATTTTAAACGAAGAAGGCAAGGTTGTTAATGAATCAGCTATGCCTGACTTAAGCGATGAGCAGCTTCAGGAATTAATGCGCCGTATGGTATATACTCGCATTCTTGATCAGCGATCTATTTCACTTAACAGACAAGGCCGTTTGGGCTTCTATGCTCCTACTGCAGGACAGGAAGCTTCTCAGCTTGCATCCCATTTTGCATTGGAGAAAGAAGATTTCATTCTTCCAGGATATCGTGATGTTCCTCAAATCATATGGCACGGCCTTCCGTTATACCAGGCTTTCCTATGGTCCCGCGGACACTTCGAAGGCGGAAACATCCCTGAAGGTGTAAATGTCATTTCACCTCAGATTATCATTGGAGCCCAATATATTCAGACTGCAGGGGTCGCTCTTGGAATGAAGAAGCGCGGCGAAAAGAAAGTTGCCATCACTTATACTGGCGACGGCGGTGCTTCACAAGGTGACTTCTATGAAGGCATCAACTTTGCAGGAGCATTCAAAGCACCTGCTATCTTCATTGTTCAAAATAATCGCTTTGCCATCTCTACTCCTGTAGAAAAGCAATCAGCCGCGAAAACAATTGCACAAAAAGCAGTGGCAGCCGGAATACCTGGAATTCAGGTTGATGGTATGGATCCGCTTGCTGTGTATGCAGCTGTTCGTGAAGCGCGTGAACGTGCATTGAATGGTGAAGGTCCTACACTAATCGAAACTTTGACTTACCGCTACGGTCCACACACAATGGCTGGTGACGATCCAACACGTTACCGTACTTCTGATCTTGATAATGAATGGGAAAAGAAAGATCCGCTTGTTCGTTTCCGCAAGTTCCTTGAAGATAAGGGCATCTGGAATGAAGACATGGAAAACGAAGTAATTGAACAAGCAAAAGAAGATATTAAAGAAGCAATTAAAAAGGCTGATGACACACCTAAACAAAAGGTTACTGACCTTATGAACATCATGTATGAAGAAATGCCTTATAACCTAAAAGAACAGTATGAAATATACAAAGAAAAGGAGTCGAAGTAAGCCATGGCGCAAATGACAATGATTCAGGCAATTACTGATGCTCTTCGCACAGAATTGCGCAACGATCCGGATGTTTTGGTATTCGGTGAAGATGTGGGCGTAAACGGCGGCGTTTTCCGTGCTACCGAAGGCCTTCAAAAAGAATTCGGCGAAGAGCGTGTATTTGATACACCACTTGCTGAATCCGGAATCGGCGGTCTGGCAGTCGGTCTTGGTTTACAGGGCTTCCGTCCGGTACCTGAAATTCAATTTTTTGGATTCGTTTACGAAGTAATGGATTCTATCTCCGGCCAGCTTGCACGTATGCGTTACCGCTCTGGCGGAAGATACAGCGCACCTGTTACAATCCGCTCACCATTTGGGGGAGGCGTACATACTCCTGAAATGCACGCGGACAGCCTTGAAGGCTTAATGGCTCAACAGCCTGGCCTTAAAGTTGTTATCCCGTCAACACCTTATGATGCAAAAGGGTTGCTTATTTCAGCTATCCGTGATAACGACCCGGTTATTTTCCTTGAGCACATGAAATTATACCGTTCTTTCCGCCAGGAGGTCCCTGAAGAAGAATATACTATTCCTCTAGGCAAGGCAGAAGTAAAGCGTGAAGGTTCAGACTTAACAATTGTGACTTACGGCGCAATGGTTCATGAATCATTAAAAGCGGCTGAAGAGCTTGAAAAAGAAGGCAAGTCAGTTGAAGTAATTGACTTGCGTACTGTTGCACCGCTTGATATCGAAACGATTATTGCTTCTGTTGAGAAAACAGGCAGAGCAATAGTTGTTCAGGAAGCGCAAAAACAAGCTGGTATTGCAGCAAATGTCGTTGCAGAAATCAATGATCGTGCAATTCTCAGCCTGGAAGCTCCAGTCCTGCGTGTAGCTGCACCAGATACTGTATTTGCTTTCCCGCAAGCTGAAACGGTTTGGCTTCCAAACTATAAAGATGTAATCGAGACAGCTAAAAAAGTTCTTGAATTTTAATTGTATATAACTGATAACACAAGGGGGGAAATATCCCCCTGACGTGTTTTACTATGAACGAGCGAAATAATAGGAGGGTGAATTCCATTGGCATTCCAATTTAGATTGCCTGATATCGGTGAAGGTATCCATGAAGGTGAAATCGTCAAGTGGTTTGTAAAGCCAGGCGATGAAGTACAAGAAGATGACGTGCTTTGTGAAGTTCAAAATGATAAAGCAGTTGTAGAGATTCCTTCCCCTGTTAAAGGTAAAGTTGAAGAAATTCTTGTTGAAGAAGGTACAGTCGCAACTGTAGGTCAAGTATTGATCACTTTTGATGCTCCAGGATATGAAGACCTTAAATTTAAGGGAGACCATGAAGATGAGGCTCCTAAAGAAGAAAAAACAGAAGCACAAGTACAGGCAACAGCTGAAGCTGGCCAGGACGTGAAGAAGGAAGAAGCTCCTGCACAAGATGCACCAAAAGAAGGAGTAGTTATTTCCGAGGCTGATGTTGATCCTAACCGCCGCATTATTGCGATGCCTTCTGTTAGAAAATATGCTCGTGACAAAGGCGCGGACATTCGCCAGGTAGCTGGAAGCGGCAAAAATGGGCGCATTCAAAAAGCTGACATTGATGCCTTCCTGAATGGCGGGGCACAAGCTCAGTCTGCTGAAGCACCTGCAGAGGAAGCTGCACCAAAAGCTGAAGCAAAAGAAACTGCACCTGCAGCTGCACAGGCGATTCCTGCTGGACAATATCCAGAAACACGCGAGAAAATGAGCGGAATCCGTAAAGCTATTGCGAAAGCTATGGTAAACTCTAAGCATACAGCTCCACACGTTACATTAATGGATGAAATTGATGTTACAAAACTTGTTGCACACCGCAAGAAATTTAAAGAAGTTGCAGCTAATAAAGGAATTAAGCTTACATTCCTTCCTTATGTGGTAAAAGCATTAACAAGTGCATTGCGTGAATTCCCGGCACTAAACACTTCAATCGATGATGCAGCAGGTGAAATCATTCAAAAGCATTACTACAACATCGGTATTGCAGCGGATACTGAAAAAGGTCTTCTTGTGCCAGTTGTTAAGGATGCAGACCGCAAGTCTACATTCGCCATTTCAAATGAAATCAATGAGCTAGCTGGTAAAGCGCGTGATGGCAAGCTTGCTCCAGATGAAATGAAGGGTGCTTCATGCACAATTACAAATATCGGTTCTGCCGGCGGTCAATGGTTTACTCCGGTTATCAATCATCCTGAAGTTGCGATTCTTGGAATTGGCCGCATAGCTGAAAAGCCAGTAGTGAAGGATGGAGAAATTGTTGCTGCTCCAGTATTGGCATTGTCACTAAGCTTTGACCACAGAATTATTGATGGAGCAACTGCACAAAATGCATTAAATCACATTAAGCGTTTACTGAACGATCCAGAACTATTGTTAATGGAGGCGTAATAACAAATGGTAGTAGGAGATTTCCCAATCGAAACAGATACTATAGTCATTGGTGCGGGTCCTGGTGGATATGTTGCAGCGATTCGTGCAGCACAGCTTGGACAAAAAGTAACAATCGTAGAAAAAGCTAATATGGGCGGAGTTTGCTTAAACGTTGGATGTATTCCTTCAAAGGCTTTAATCGCAGCAGGACACCGCTACGAGAATGCAAAGCACTCAGATGTAATGGGTATTACAGCTGAAAATGTAAAAGTTGACTTTACAAAAGTACAAGAATTTAAATCCGGTGTAGTTAATAAGCTTACTGGAGGAGTAGAAGGTCTTTTAAAGGGCAATAAAGTCGACATCGTACGCGGGGAAGCTTACTTCGTTGATTCGAATACCCTTCGTGTAATGGATGATAATTCCGCACAAACTTATACATTTAAAAATGCGATCATTGCTACAGGATCTCGTCCAATTGAATTGCCAGCGTTTAAATTCTCTAAACGAGTTCTTGATTCAACAGGTGCCCTTGCACTTCAAGAGATTCCTGAAAAAATCGTCGTTATTGGCGGCGGTGTAATCGGAATTGAACTTGGCGGAGCTTATGCGAATTTTGGTTCTCAAGTAACAGTTCTTGAGGGTGCAGATGATATCCTTATCGGTTTTGAGAAGCAAATGTCATCACTTGTTAAACGGAACTTAAAGAAAAAAGGCGTTGAATTCATTACGAAGGCACTTGCTAAAGGTGTTGAAGAGAATGAAAACGGAGTTACCGTTAAGTTTGAAGAAAAAGGCGAAGAGAAATCTCTTGATGCAGATTATGTATTTGTAATGGTTGGAAGACGTCCAAATACAGACGAACTGGGCTTAGAACAAGCCGGCATTAAAATGACTGAACGCGGTGTTATTGAAATCGATAAACAATGCCGTACGAATGTAAGCAACATTTATGCTATTGGTGATATTGTTGCAGGTCCTCAATTGGCTCATAAAGCTTCTTACGAAGGTAAGATTGCTGCAGAAGCAATTGCAGGCCATAACGCAGAAATTGATTACTTAGCAATCCCAGCTGTGGTATTCTCTGAGCCTGAATTGGCTTCTGTAGGATATACTGAGCAGCAGGCTAAAGAAGAAGGAATCGAAGTTACGGCAGCGAAGTTCCCATTCGCAGCTAATGGCCGTGCCCTTGCGCTTGATTCCACTGACGGCTTTTTAAAGCTAGTGACACGCAAAGAAGATGGCCTAGTAATCGGTGCCCAAATCGCTGGCGCAAGTGCCTCTGATATGATTGCTGAGCTAGGTTTGGCTATTGAAGCAGGCATGACTGCAGAAGATCTTGCCATGACTATTCATGCTCATCCAACATTGGGTGAAATCACAATGGAAGCAGCAGAAGTTGCTATTGGAAGCCCAATTCACATTGTAAAATAATAATTAAAAAAATCCTTCCTGCCAGGGGAGGATTTTTTTGTAAATGATGATTACTTTTCATCCATAGCATCGGCAAGTGGATTAATAATCTTCTCTTTGGGTACAGTGCCTTTTATTTCTACAATCACTTTATCTTGATATACCAGCAGCATGGCAGGGCAGCTCTCTACATTATAATTGCTTATATGGCTGGATTCAGATGCTGTAATGACTTTCATATTCTTGATCAGTTCCGGATAGTTGCTCTTTAATTCGATGATGGCATCATAATAGGCAATTTCCTGTTCATATTGTTTATTATCCGTGAAAAAAATGAGCTGTTTAACACTATCGTCTATCTTCAGCTCTTTTTCTACTTCCTTATGATTGCATGAAGAGGTCACAAACAAGAGTGTAGTAATTAATATCAGCGGCAGACCTTTCATCATTTTGCCCTCACTTTGTTATAAATTCCACCGTATGACATAAGATTGTTTTATCTGAAGCAGTATAGAAGTCTTGGTAATTTTCCAGTCTTCTAACAGTTGATGAGCAATTCATAATAAGCATCTAATATTAATGAGTATTTTATCATATAGCGATAGAAAATTTTGGCTTGTCATTCAAATGTTACAGAAATGAAAAATAAGAATATCCTTTTCAACATATATTACATACACAAGTGTTTCTTCTATTAAAATAACGGGTAAGGATTAAAAAATTTGGTGGTGGAGTGTATGAAGATTTATACAGCTCTTTTGCTGCAGATGTTAATTTGGAGCGGATATACTTTCATTGAATGGCTGTCAAAATATGACCAGCTCATATATAAAGTCATTATGTTTTTTGTTTTTTTCTATTTGGCAATAAACATTGGAAATTGGGTAATTAAGTCTGCTAAAAAAACATTTATGGTAACTGTTATGAGCCTAAGCTTATATGCATCTTTCCATTTTGCAATGTCCTACTTGTCTCATTGGTAAAGTTACGGGAAAAGAGAAAAAATCGGCACCTTTTGCAGGTGCCGATTTTTTTAGGCTTTATCAGCTGTTTTTTTTCGGGATGACTTCTTCTTTAAACGATTTAGCCAGCGAAACCACAATTAGAAGCATAATGATGGTAAATGGAAGTGCAGCTATAATGGAAGCCCTTTGGAGTGCTTCGAGACCTCCTGTCCATAAAAGGATGGCTGCAGATGCTGATTGAATAATGCCCCAGACAAATTTTACTTTACCCGGAGGGTTCAGGCTTCCGTTCGTCGTCTGCATTCCCAGAACAAAAGTAGCTGAGTCTGCAGAAGTAATAAAGAATGTGCTGATTAAGAAGATAGCCAATGAGCTGAGAACAGTGCTGAAAGGGAAGTTATCAAACACAGTAAACAGTGCTACTTCCATTCCCTGCTGCTCAATTGTTTCCATAATAGGCTTAGCCTCGAAGAATTCAAGGTATATACCTGTTCCTCCAAAAACAGAGAACCAAAGTGCCCCAAATAGGGTGGGAACAGCAAGTACACCAATAACGAATTCTCTTATTGTCCTTCCACGGGATATTCTGGCTATGAACGTACCAACAAATGGCGCCCAGGCAATCCACCATGCCCAATAAAAAATGGTCCAATCCTGAAACCATGTCAGCTCCTGATCAAAGGGGCTGAGCCTGAAGCTCATGGATGGAAGGTTTTGAAGATAAGAGCCAATCGTCGTTGTGAACAGGTCCATTATAAAGTTAGACGGACCTACAAACAGCAGAAATAATAATAAAGAAATTGCTAAGATAATATTTAAATTACTTAAATATTTTATTCCTTTGTTTAATCCAGTCTGTGCTGAAAGCATAAACAAGACGGTTACAACGATAATAATAATTAATTGAGTGGTGAAATTATTACCGATACTGCCGAATATTCCAGATAGTCCTCCGGCAATCTGAATAGCACCCAGACCTAATGATGTTGCAACTCCAAAAACAGTAGCAAAGACGGCAATAAAATTAATTATTACGCCCAGCGGCCCATCCACTTTGCTCCCTAAAATTGGCCTCAAAATGGAGCTGATAACTCCCGGTGCACCTTTTCTGAACTGGAAATACGCGAGTGCAAGCCCAATGACAGTATAAATAGCCCATGGATGAAGACCCCAATGGAAAAAGGAGTACCTCATGGCTGCCCTAGCTGCTTCTGGTGTCTGTCCTTCCAGAAATGGAGGTGCATAAAAGTGATACATTGGTTCTGATACTCCCCAAAAAACCAGGCCTATTCCCATCCCGGCACTAAAAAGCATGGCAAACCAGGATAAATAGCTATATTCTGGCCTATCTGCATCCTTGCCCAGACGAATATTCCCGTATTTGCTGAATGCTAATAGGATTGAAAAAATCAAAAAGATAGAAGCTGATAATAGGTAAAACCAGCCGAACTTCTCCAATATGAATCCTTGAACAGTTGATGTAACAGAATCAAGATTGCCTTTTGGCAGTATGGTCTTTGGGACAAGTCCCCATAAAATAAATATTGCTGTGAATATGACTGAAACCGTAAAAACGGGTGTCAGTTTCTTCATCCAATCCCTCCAATTCTTAATAAAATGAACCTAAATAAAATAATTCTGTAAAACTCCCAATCCTTAAAATGCAGGAAAATAAGTATTCCGCATTTCTGACAGTATAGCTTGATTTTTTAAAGCATTTTGAAGCTCAGCAGGGGAGAGCAGCTTCCCGAAAAAGATCGCCAATGTAAAATCGAAAGGATGTAAAGATCAAAAACTGAATTCTGAATTTTACTTTTGAATGTTCAAAACGGACCTGTTTCGGGTAAAATCAGTAGGTAATGGTAAGGTGTCAAAAAGGGGAACAACTCTTTTAAAAAGGCCATTTTACATACTAACACTTATTGGTGTGAGTTTAAAGGAATATGCACTGCAGGAGGTCAATATGAGAATAACAGGACTTGTCATAGGTGTTTTCTTTCTAATGATTCTGGCATCGTGTACGGATCATACTGCGGTTGAAAGTCAGCCATCAGAATTGGAAAAAGAAGAGTATAAGCAAGAAGAAAATAATTCGGATGACCATTCCAAATTTCATGAATCGAAATCGGAGAAGAATAAAGAAGATGCCGAAGAAGAGCCGGAAGAAGAAGCAGTATCCTTATTAGAACCGCAATATAGGATAAATGCAAGTAATTGGACAATAGAACCAATGAATCAGGCAAATTCAAAAGTTGTATTACTGACCATTGACGATGCGCCGGATAAAAATGCATTGGAGATGGCCAGGATCTTAAAAAAACTAGCTGCACCGGCTATATTTTTTGTTAATGGGCACTTCATTGATACTCCGGAAGAAGCAAAAGTTTTGAAGGAAATACACGAACTTGGGTTTGCTATCGGTAATCACACATACAGCCACCCCAACCTGAAAACCTTATCAGAGGCACAGCAGTATAAAGAAATTGTTGGTCTTAATGACCGAGTAGAAGAGATTATTGGAGAGAGGCCAAAGTTCTTCCGGGCACCATTCGGATCCATTTCTGACTACAGCAGAAAAGTCGCCAAGGATGAAAACATGCTCCTCATGAATTGGACATACGGATATGACTGGGAAAAGGAATATCAGTCAAAAGAAGCTTTGGCAGATATAATGATTAATTCACCCTTTTTAGTGAATGGTGCAAACTTATTGATGCATGATAGGCAATGGACAAAAGAAGCTCTAGAGGATATTGTGAAAGGTCTGCAGAATAAAGGATTTACCCCAGTTGATCCCGCTCAAATCAGCCAGGAAATAGAATGAGAACAGCAGCTGCTGTTCTCAACGTTTTTATTGGAATCAATTATTTTCTTTTATAATAGTACATGATTCTTCCATTGAAGAGATGCAATTCACCTTGCAGCTTTTTAGCGAGAAATTTGCAAAATTCATTTGCTTTACCTTTATCTCCAAATGTTGCACCTTCCGGCAATGTAACCTGTATGTACGCCTGCTCCCGTTCAGAACCGTCTTCCTCAATAACTTTTTCTTTATCAACGCCTAGCAATATGGCGTTATATCGGTCATGGTCAGAATAAAGGTAAAACCAGGTTTCTTTTGCATCAGGCTTCTCTTTAATTTCATAAGGAAAGGCTGCATCATTATAGTCCCAATTTATCTGATTGCCTGTTTTGCCTGTAATATCCTTATAATATAAGAAAAGTTCTTTAAGCTCTTCTGTTGAAATATTTTCCTTAGCTGATGAAGGAACCAGCTTGATAAAAGAATTAGCCGCCAACATCTATCCCCCCATTATCCCCATAATTATGGTAACGAACGTCCTCCTTCATTCTAGCATTAGATAAAATCTTATGACAACTTAAAATAGTAAGGCAAAATTAAATTACTTGTCAAATCGCCTATATTAAATTATAATAATATTCTAAATATTTATTTAAAAAGGAGGAATTTTATGGATTTATTTGAGAAGCTCTATGATGAGCATGAAAACGTGAATGTCCGTTTTGTTGGCTTTACGACAGAGTCAACCCGTTATGATTTTGGAATTGTCTATACAAACCTCTTCTTTTCCAAGCCTCTGGTTATTTGTATGCAGACTGGCCGCTCAACTCTCCTCGACCCTAAAGATCTCGAAGACATCGAATACTTGCAAAAGGCATTCAAGCTTGATTTATATGAACAGGCGGCTGATTTAAGCGAGTTTTTCTCAGAAGCAATCCCCGGTGCGCGTTTTGAAGAACAATACGATTAAGCAAAAAAAACAGGCCAAATTGGTCTGTTTTTTTTATTATGTCATACTAATAATAAAGGTTTATAAATGAAGTTAACGTAAATACCAATAAAAAACAATAATTATGTTATACAATTAGGCTTGATAAATTAATAGTGTTATATTATTATTGATATAGAGATAAAGCGCTTTCAACTAAAATTAAAACTCAATGAAAAGGAGAATGAAAAGATGGGTACAATCGTATGCCAGGCTTGCAATTCAACTATTGATCATTTTGAGGATGAAAAAGTAACTGTACTATATTCAAAAAAATGCAATTGCTGTGACGGAGAAAAAACAGAGAATACAAAAAATAATCGTTAATCATAAAAAGAGCCTTTCCTAAAAGTGGAAGGCTCTTTTGCATTATCTGATGGCCCGGTGCTCTTCAATAACACGAAGATATTTAAAGTCGTAATCTTCAGGCCCTTGAACTGGAAGTCCCGCTTCCATATTCGTTTTTATATAACGCAGGTTTTCCTTAGTAATGATTTCTCCTGGAATAAATATAGGTATTCCGGGTGGATAAACCATAATGAATTCGGCGATAATTCTTCCTTCTGACTCGTCAAATGGAACCAGTTCTGTATCAGCATAAAATGCGTCACGTGGTGTAAGTGATAAAACGGGAATATCAGGCAGCAGCACTTGAGTTTCAAGCTTTTCAGTATTTCCTTTGCGCTCAGTAGCGAGTTCGGCAAGAGCAGAAACTAAAATATCAGCTTCTCTTTCAGTGTCACCGGGGGTAACGATGCAAAGAATATTATATAAATCAGACATTTCTACTTCAATATTATGATGTTCCCGGAGCCAATTTTCCACATCGAAACCATTCATGCCAAGTTCTTTGACAGAAATAATCAATTTGGTCGGATCGTAGTCATGCGCCGCTTTTGTTTCCAGTATTTCTTCACCGACACAATATAGCCGGTCAATATCATTGATGCGGCGGCGAATGGACTGGGCCAAATCAATAGTCTTTTGAATAAGGTCCTTTCCTTCAGTCGCAAGACGTTTTCTGGCAACATCCAAGGAGGCAAGCAATAAATAAGAAGTGGAAGTTGTTGTCAGCATGCTTAAAATGGATTGTACCCTTTTGGCCGAAACAAGATTCCCTTTCATATTTAATATTGAACTTTGTGTCATTGATCCGCCCAGTTTGTGGACTGACGTTGCTGCTAAGTCAGCGCCGGCCTGCATGGCTGATAATGGAAGTTCGTCATGGAAGTGAATATGCACACCATGTGCTTCATCCACAAGTACAGGCACATTGTATGAATGGGCTATTTCAACAATTTTCCTAAGATCTGCAGATACACCGAAATAAGTAGGATTAATCACTAATACCCCTTTGGCGTCCGGATGAAGTTCCAGTGCTTTCGAGACTGACTCAGTTGTAATGCCGTGAGATATACCCAGGTTTTCATCAATTTCAGGATGTATAAAAATAGGGGTTGCCCCTGAAAAAACAATTGCAGACATGACGGATTTATGAACATTCCTCGGAACAATGATTTTATCCCCTGGCCCGCAGACAGCCATAACCATGGTCATGATGGCTCCGCTCGTTCCTTGTACAGAGAAGAATGTTTTATCCGCCCCAAAAGCCTCTGCTGCAAGATCCTGTGCTTCTTTTATAATGCCTTTTGGCTGATGAAGATCATCGAGTGGACCAATGTTGATCAGGTCAATGGCGAGTGCATTATCACCTATATATTCCCTGAATTCCGGATCAATCCCGGCACCTTTTTTGTGGCCGGGTATATGAAACTGTACCGGATCCTTTTTTGCGTGTGCAAGCAAACCGCTGAACAGCGGTGTTTTGTATTGAGACAACTTATTCCCACACCTCTTTAAAATTAATATTTCAATATGCTCATGCTGTTATAAAACATTTGCATTATAGCATTATTCAATCCCTTTGCATAGAAAGTTTTATTGCATATTCATCCTGATAAAGCCTGTCTGGTTACCGCTCCTGGAGACGAAAGGTTTGCCCAATCCCGATTGAAGGGTTCGTCATATGCTTGTCGTCCCTGGACAGCCGCCACCACATTTCGATTTGCCATTAGTTTTAGAAGTTAACAGGAATTTTAACCTTATAAATAGAAATAAAAAGTCAGGAAGAAATGGAGGGTTTATAAATGAAGTGGAACACACGTGTGACAGAATTATTAAAAATTAAATATCCAATTATACAGGGTGGCCTTGCCCATCTTGCTTATTCAGACTTGGCAGCAGCTGTTTCAAATGCAGGAGGATTAGGGCAGATTACTGCAATGTCTCTCAGCAGCCCGGAAAAATTAAGAGACGAGATCCAAAAGGTTAAGAAATTGACAGATAAACCATTTGGGGTTAATTTTGCTATTGGGCAGCATGGAAGGCCATTTTCTCATTACCTGGATATTGCAATTGAAGAAGAAGTTCCTGTTATTTCTATGACAGGGGGGAATCCTGCGCCTATTTTTGATCAGTTAAAGGGTGTAAATGTTAAGAAACTTGTACTTGTGGCGGCAAAACGGCAGGCAGTAAAGGCAGAGGAACTTGGGGCAGATGCTGTGATGGTCGTTGGACAGGAAGGCGGAGGACATTTAGGCAGGGATGATATTGGAACCTTCGTTCTAGTTCCTCAGGTGGCTGATGCTGTATCCATTCCTGTTATTGCCTCAGGAGGAATTGGAGACGGCAGGGGCCTGATGGCAGCTTTAAGTCTTGGAGCAGAGGGTATTGAGATGGGGACAAGATTTGTTGCGACAAAGGAATGCGTCCATGCTTCTGAATTATATAAAAATCGTTTAGTCGAAGGAACAGAAAATGACACAGTAGTAATAAAAAGAACTATAGGTGCACCTGCAAGGGTAATAGCTAACTCATGGACGGAAAAAATACTCGAAATCGAAAAACAAAACGGCGGCTATGAGCAATTAAAAGACTACATTAGCGGGAATGCTAATAAAAAATATATATATGAAGGGAACGGCCATGAAGGATTTGCATGGGCTGGACAAGTTATGGGATTAATTAAGGATATCCCCTCAGTTGAAGAACTATTCCAGCGGATCGTTGCAGAAGGAGAATCAATCAGGGGAAAATGGGTTTAATATTGATAAAATAATGTGAAAATACATCATGACTATCATAAATGAGGTGAAGTGAAATGGAATATCAGTACCCGATTGACCAGGATTGGTCAACCGAAGAAATAGTTGACGTTATTAAATACTTTGAAAGCATTGAAATGGCATACGAAAAAGGAATTGAGCGGGAACAATTCATGAATGCATATAGACGCTTTAAGGAAATCGTTCCGGGAAAAGCCCACGAGAAAAACATTTGTGATGAATTTGAAGAACAAAGCGGTTATTCCTCCTATAGGACCGTTAAATTGGCCAAAGAACGTTCAGCAGGGGATAAAGTAAGAATGCAGAAATAGACTTAGTAAAAAAACAAAACCTTCAATTTGAAGGTTTTGTTTTTTTAGCTGCCTATTCCACGATATGCGAAACATGTTTATGCCATTTTGTATAGGGGTAATAAATTTCTAAATACAGATTCAGCTTTTTGAATAAACTGATCAGATGACATCTGAACGGCATCTTCTCGAGAAATATGATAGCCGCAAAGAATTTCAGCTTTTTTAACATTTTGCAGGCGCTGAAACATGGATTTTAATTCTTCTTTGGAAATTTGATTATGAGGAACAGCATCTGGTTTTGTGTGATCGCCTGACCAGACATAATCCTTGGGTATTTCTTTATAAAATATATCCAGGCTGTTTTCAAAAGATTTGCCTGCAGCAGCTTTATTCGGTGCTTCATATATGATGGCAAACCAGATGAATACATGCGTTTCCCATAAACCTATCTGGAAATGAGGAACCATTTTGTATCCCCGCGCATTGCCTGCAAATGCAACCCACGTATCATTTGGCGGATTCTTTGTTCTTCTGGCATGCTTAGCAACATGAGGGAATATTTCATCTCCGGACATGTTTGAGAGAGAAGGTGCACAATGGCGTCCCAAGTCTTCCAACTTAGGCCTAATAACAGATTTTAACCTGTCCATTCTTTCATCAAGTCCATCTATTTTGAAGACATCGAAATCATCGTTTGTAAAACCAGAAAAAGACATAAGCTAACCTCCTATATGCTTTGTCAAATATTGTAGCATAACCTCGAACAATCCAAAAATTTTAAGCTCTGAAGAAGCGGCTAAATAAAGTTTTAGGTTATCGCACAAATTAGTTGCAACTGAGAATTGTCCTTCATATGATAATAGTAAAAATAATCAGAAAATTAATCACTATTGGAAGGGGTGTACTGTCTAATGAAACAACTTATGAATACAGTGAAGAAAAAAAATGGTGATAGGGAAAGAACAGCGGTCTTAAGGCTGGAAATGGATTATGAGTTAGCTACTTTGTTTGATGCCATGTCAGAAAAAAATGAAGATCTCCAGAAACAATCTAAGCTAAAGCTTGAAAAAATCAGGCAGGAACTTCTTAGATTAAAAGCACTTTAAGATTAATTGTGACTAAAGGAGAAAAGGCAGAAAAAATGCAAATGAAAAGAAAAAATAATTAGAAACGGACTCCCTGATTTCATGAGGAGTTCGTTTATTATTTTGGCAATTGTTTTTACCTGCAAATGATAACCCGCATCATAGGAGAGTATATAACTTGAAGAACCCAGCTAATTCATTTAAGCTAGTTATATTTTAAGGATATACCAAGCGGAGGGCGGACCTATGACAAATTGGAGTGAAATTCATACATATGCCAAAGCCTTGATTAGAGAGGCCGGCGAAAATATTAAAAATTCTTTCAGCAAAACTTTGACCATCACCACCAAGTCAAATGCAAACGATTTAGTGACAGATATAGATCAGGAAACAGAACAATTCTTCATAAAAAAAATTAATGAAAAATATCCTGGCCATCGAATCCTGGGTGAAGAGGGTTTCGGTAATAAACTAAGCGATATGGAAGGAATTGTGTGGATTATTGATCCAATTGACGGAACAATGAATTTTGTCCATCAGCAAAGAAACTTTGCTATATCAATAGGCATTTATGAAAACGGAAAGGGAAAAGTTGGTTTAATTTACGATGTAGTCCATGATGAGTTATATCATTGCATGAAGGGGCAGGGTGTTTTCCTGAATGATTTGGAACTTCCGCCATTAAAGGAAACGGATGTATCAAAGGCAATAATCGGATTGAATGCTACCTGGGTTACGGAAAATAGAAGAATTGATCCATCACTCCTGGCTCCCCTCGTAAGAAATGCAAGAGGAACCCGATCCTATGGTTCAGCAGCAATTGAAATGGCATATATTGCATCCGGTAGGGTTGATGCATACATAACAATGCGTCTGGCTCCATGGGATTTCGCCGCTGGTGTGATCATGATTGAGGAATTGGGAGGAATTGCAACAACCGTTAAAGGTGATCCTCTGAATTATCTTGAAAACAATTCTGTTTTTGTCTCTAAGCCTGGGCTTCATCAGGAAATCATGAAAGAATACTTAAAAAATGGCAATTGGTAATATATCAAGCAGCAGGTTCACAGATGAAGACTTGCCATTTTTTTTAGAGGTCATTAAGGATAGTGCTGCCTGGGAAGAAGAAGAAAAAAGCGGGCATAACCTGAGGGATTATATGGCGAGGTATCAGGAATTAAACGGGGAGTGGAGAATTTGGAGGCTCGATGGAGAACGGATAGCTGTCACATTCCACTTAAATTCATCTCCTTCTAACAGGAAACCCTGGCTAGGTACCATCCTGGTTAAGAACAGTATTCGCAGGAAAGGAATCGGTACTAAGATTATTGAGCTGTTAGCCGAAGAATTAAAGCAAAAAGGAGAAAAGTCTTTCTTTTCAGGTGTTCCTGAGAACCGGCATGATTGGATATATTTTTTAAGTGATGCCGGCTTTGAGCAATTCAAAATGGAGGCTTCTCCCGATGGCAAAGACTTCTTAATAATGGTCTGTCCATTAATTTGATAAAGCTGCAGCTCAGAGCTGCAGCTTTTATTGCCGTTTCTATAATAAACCGTCTTCTCTCATTTTCTTCTTTGTTTTAAAACCGTATCCCATTACAAAAATTAAAGCAATGATGGCAATGATCATCCCTATTATGCTTCTTTCAGCTACAGCAACGCCTATGCCCATCATGCATAGAGCTGCCCCAATCGCAAAGGCTAATAAAGGCCACTTGATTTTGTTCATAAATGTTTTACACTCCCAAGCGGATTATTTTAAGTAAATATTGGCGAAAAATATGTAAAGAGAATAAAAATGAACAGCATACATCAGAAATAATTCCTTTTCAACATTATTTTACACAAAAAGCTTTTAGGTTTCTATAGTAATTGTGATATAATGTATCAGTTGTGAAAAATGTTGAAAAAATGATTCAGTTTCTATAAATAGGAGGAAATCTTTTGAAATTAAGAGAAGATATTCGAAATATTGCAATTATAGCCCACGTTGACCATGGTAAAACAACATTGGTTGACGAGCTTTTAAAACAGTCCGGGACTTTCCGTTCAAATGAGCACGTGGAAGAGCGCGCAATGGATTCAAACGATCTGGAAAGAGAACGCGGTATTACGATCTTAGCTAAAAACACTGCAGTTAAATATAAAGATACCAGAATTAACATTCTGGATACGCCTGGACACGCAGATTTCGGCGGTGAAGTGGAACGTATCATGAAAATGGTTGATGGTGTTTTATTGGTAGTTGATGCATATGAAGGCTGTATGCCTCAAACACGTTTCGTACTCAAAAAGGCTTTGGAGCAAAAATTAACACCAATCGTAGTAGTAAATAAAATTGATAAGGAATCTGCACGCCCAACAGAAGTTGTTGATGAGGTTATCGATTTATTTATCGAACTTGGTGCAGACGAAGACCAGCTTGAATTTCCGGTTATTTATGCTTCTGCTATTGCTGGGACTGCAAGTACAACTCCTGATAAACAGGATGATGATATGCATTCTGTTTATGAAGCAATTATAGACCATATACCAGCACCTATTGATAATCGTGAAGAGCCGCTACAATTCCAGGTTGCACTTTTAGATTACAATGATTATGTGGGAAGAATCGGAATTGGCCGTGTATTCCGGGGAACAATCAAGGTTGGCCAGCAGGTTGCCTTAATGAAGCTTGATGGTTCAGTTAAGCAATTCCGGGTTACAAAAATCTTTGGCTTCTTCGGCCTTAAACGCGAGGAAATTCAAGAAGCGTTTCCAGGAGATTTGATCGCTGTTTCCGGAATGGAAGACATCAACGTCGGGGAAACAATCTGCCCTGTCGAACATCAGGAAGCACTGCCTGTTCTAAGAATAGATGAGCCAACATTGCAAATGACTTTCGTTGTAAATAACAGCCCATTTGCAGGAAGAGAAGGCAAGTATATTACGGCCAGAAAAGTTGAAGAAAGATTGCGTGCCCAGCTCGAGACAGATGTGAGTCTTCGTGTCGAAAATACAGATTCACCTGACGCTTGGGTTGTATCTGGACGTGGAGAACTTCATTTATCAATCCTCATTGAAAATATGCGCCGTGAAGGTTTTGAATTGCAGGTTTCCAAGCCTGAAGTAATTATTAGAGAAATTGATGGTGTTCGCTGCGAACCGGTAGAACGTGTTCAAATTGATGTGCCAGAGGATAATACCGGCTCAATCATTGAATCAATGGGTACACGTAAAGGTGAAATGCTTGATATGGTCAATAACGGAAATGGCCAAGTGCGACTTACATTCAACGTCCCAGCCCGCGGACTAATTGGCTACTCCACAGAATTTATGACGCTTACTCGCGGATATGGTATTATCAATCACACATTTGACAGCTACCAGCCTGAAATTAAAGGACAAATCGGAGGCAGAAGCAAGGGTGTGCTTGTTTCCATGGAAAGCGGAAAGTCATCCACATATGGTATTATGCAAGTAGAGGATAGAGGTACCATTTTCGTTGAACCAGGTACTGAAATCTATGAAGGAATGATTGTTGGAGAGCATACTCGCGAAAATGACCTTACTGTCAATATTACTAAAGTAAAGCATGCAACCAACATCCGTTCTGCTAATAAGGATCAAACGAATGTAATTAAAAAGCCGCGTATTTTGACTCTTGAAGAAGCTCTTGAATATTTGAATGATGATGAGCTGCTTGAAGTAACACCTGAGTCAATCAGACTGCGCAAAAAAATTCTTGATAAAAATGAACGTGAAAGAATGGCCAAAAAGAAAAAATACGCTGAAACTAACTAAGGCTAAGAAGGGGAGGAGAGAAGGATATGGATGTTTCACAGCGCCTGTCTTTTTTCGCTGCTTTGTTCAAAGTCCATGAGAATCCCACAACTGGAATGTGGCTTCTATATATAACAATTGTTCTACTGTCCATACTGGTTTTTAAATTGGGGTTTGCCAAGAAACTTCCTATAATAAAATCAGCTGTTATATATACCTTCTTGATTTTAGGATGTACCGTGCTGACATTTCTTGGGGTATTCCTTCCTGTAGCAGAAGGCCTTGTGGTTGCTGCGTTAATTTTGATTATCTATAAAATCCGCCTTCACCAGGAAAAGAAGGAACAGGCAAAGGCGGAATAACCGGGAGAGACTGAGATGAAATCTTTGCAGGATTCACTGTATAACTGGTTAACGATAAAAATTGTCTGTGATGAACGTCCGGATGATACAGCAGCAGCAGACACAGAAAGAATGTTTTTTGACATTCTTGCACAAGAGCATAAGATTTCTGATATCGAAGTTGAAAAAGATGAAGTAATGTACTTTGTGCATTATACTAAGGATACAGAACGGAAGAAGAGCCGTTTTCCACGTGAGTTAATAGAAGTGATGCTTGATCAGATTCAAAATGAACCTGAAAAGTATGTGAATTATCCAGAGAAATAAGAAAAGCCGTCCCTAAATGATGTTAGGGACGGCTTTTTTATGCTTCGCCTGATTTACCATTCTTCCTCCTGGACTTGGCTTCGATAGAGCTTAAAGTTTCCGGTATCTGCTCTTTTCTGAGTATTTTCGGTAATTCTTGTTTCGCATGGTTTGCACATATATGTGTGAATAGGGCGGTTTCGAAGCCGTTTAGCCTGTAAGGACTCGTTTTCAATTGATTCGATTTTATCACAAAGTACACATTTTACTCGCATAGGACACCTCATATTGTTTTAGCTGTTGTTAATACCATTATAGTATAAGTTAAGGATTGATTCGAATGCTTTGCGGCAAATTACAATTTTTTTGGGTCAGGCCGTATCGGGTTTATTGTGTTAGTTCATATTAGTATAGAAAGAGCAAAGGCTCTAACAGACTTGAGGTAAAGGATGTTATTGGTTGAAAGAAAAGCGTTATCATACTATGATTAAATTATTAAAGGAGGGAAAAGAATGGCAAATCAGGTAGAACCCAAATTAATTAAACCATTATATGACGAACTGCAAAAGGAACGTTTTGTTACTCTTGCCACTATTGATTTTGAAACCGGCGGACCAAACGTTAATGCGATTTCATGGGTTTTGGCAAAAAATGAGGAAACATTGTATTTTGCTGTCGATAACCGTTCCAGGATTGTTCAAAACATAAATAGCAATAACATGGTTGTGCTGAATATTATTGCGAATGAATCTACATACTCCATCGCTGGTGAAGCTTCGGTTAAGGCAGAAAAGATGGACGGAGTACCTCTTAAGCTTGCACTTATGGAAATCACTGTGAAAGAAGTCCGTGATGTCATGTTTTACGGATCTAAAATCACTGTGGAACCGCAATATGACAAAACATATGATAAAGACGCAGCAGCCCGTTTGGACAAACAGGTTATGGAAGCGATGAAAAAAGCTTAGTTCCCTCGGGAACTAAGTTTTTTTTGGCTAAAAAAGGGGCAGGCACCTATGCCACTTAGTTAAAATGGTATAGGTGCCTGCAACCCTTTTATTTATGATAATTCGAGTGTTTTTCCTGTTTTTGTTCGAGCTGTTTTTCCTGATTATTGTCGAGTTTTTTCTTTGGATCTTCAGTTGCGTTTTTCTCATTTTTCTTTTTTGGATCAACTAAATCGGCAGGAACTTCAGGCATAAGCCGGCCAGCGATATCTGCCAGTTCATTCATGATTCCTTGCAAGGGTTCGCCGTTTTGAATGTCTTCAGCTATTTCCCGCAGCCTTGCGTTAATATCCGGATCAGCCACTACAATTGCTCTTGCACCATGAGGATCATTTTTGAGGCTTTCGGCAACTGAATATTTAATTGTTCCAACCTCAGAACGGTCGAGGTTTTTGTTCACATCTACTCCGACTATAGCAAAACGTCCAAGGACAACAGCAGTCGCATCATTTACATTAGGAACTCTGGTAGCCAAATTGACAAGATGCCTGGAAACTTGCTGTCCAGTTTCCCTGTCAACTTCCTGTATTGTACTATTTTTAACATTTATGGTGTTGGCATTTTGCTGTTCCTGATGGTCCAGCGCCTGATTGCCGTTCATACCGCACCCTGATAATAGCAATCCTGTCATGCATATCAGCAGCCATTTATTCATATTTGACACCTCCGGGCGATCAAAATTTCCCTGAAATTGAAAGTGGACACTTGAATTTTCAGGTTCAGGAATAATGAGATTCTTTAATGTTATTGTGCAAAATTTCTTCTATCTTTATTCGGCATTACATATATTTTTACCAAGATAGATTTGTCCACTTCATAAGAAAGCTTTATTCCTGATTAATCAACATCTTTAAAAGAATGAATAATATAAAACAACAGGAGAATATTCCATCAAGATTGAAGGTGATTCTTTCATGAAGCTGCAAATCCGCATGCAGGGGACCCCGCTTTTGTAATTTGCTTTAAAAAGACACAAGAGGAGCAGGAGGCATCATATTGAGTAAAATTTACGTATTAGATACCAATGTCTTGTTGCAGGATCCTAATTCCATATTTTCATTTGAAGAAAATGAAGTAGTCATCCCGGCTGTAGTTCTAGAAGAAGTTGATTCTAAGAAAAGGTATATGGATGAAATTGGGAGGAACGCAAGGCAAGTATCCCGGCTGATTGACAGCATGAGGGAGACGGGTAAGCTGCATGAGAAAATACCTCTTGAAAATGGCGGAAGCCTGCGAATTGAGTTAAATCATAGATCATTTCATGAACTTCAAGAGATTTTTGTTGAAAAAACAAATGATAATCGGATTTTGGCAGTTGCAAAAAACTTATCACTTGAGGAAGAGACAAAAGAAAATGGACGAACGGTTATTCTTGTAAGCAAAGATGCCCTTGTCAGAGTTAAAGCGGATGCTATCGGGCTAATTTCAGAAGACTTCTTAAGTGACCGTGTGGTTGAAAATGATCATTTATATCCTGGATTTCTGGAAGTCTATATCAGTCTCGATATTATGAACCGCTTTTATGAAAAAAGTGAACTGCCGCTATCAGAAATAGCAAACCATCCTTTCTACCCGAATCAGTTTCTGGTGATGAAAGATGCGCTGGGTTCATCTTCGTCTGCACTTGGTATTGTGGATAAAAGTGGGAAGAAAGTGAAAAAGCTCATTTTTGACCATGATCATATTTGGGGGATTAAGCCCAGAAACGTCCAGCAGACAATGGCTCTCGAGCTATTGCTGAGAAATGATCTGCCGCTTGTTACGCTTATCGGGAAGGCGGGGACTGGGAAAACTCTTCTGGCGCTGGCATCCGGCTTAATGCAGACAGAAGATTATGGGCAGTACAAAAAATTGCTGGTGGCTCGCCCCATTGTGCCGGTAGGAAAAGATTTGGGATTCCTTCCCGGAGAAAAAGAGGAGAAGTTAAGGCCATGGATGCAGCCAATTTTTGATAATTTGGAGTACCTGTTTAATGTCAAAAAGCCAGGTGAATTGGATGCGATATTGGCTGGTATGGGCTCTATTGAGGTTGAAGCTCTGACATATATTAGGGGCAGAAGCATACCAGATCAATTTATTATTATAGATGAAGCACAGAACCTGACAAAGCATGAAGTAAAAACCATTTTAACCAGGGTTGGTGAAGGAAGTAAAATTGTCCTGATGGGAGATCCTGAGCAAATTGATCATCCATACCTGGATGCTTATAACAACGGTCTCACCTATGTCGTGGAAAGGTTCAAAGATCAGGTTATCTCAGGACATGTCAAGCTTGTTAAGGGTGAGAGATCAGGCCTTGCCCAGCTTGCGGCTGACCTATTATAGC